>CAMWNG010000014.1 GCA_947175575.1 uncultured Bacteroidales bacterium
GAACACATCTGCATAACGCTTGACCGCCTCAGCGTTAACAAATATTGGGGAACCGTGTCTAAGTATCGCCAAAACATTGCGCCGCGACTCTCTTACGAGCCGCGGCGCAGTGTTTTACAGAGGTTTCGCAGAGCCTCAGGCCAGGAGTTGTTCGATGGCCTGACGCAGTTTATCTTCTGTCTGCGAGCCCACGAGGCGGATGTCGGCTTTCTTGCCGTCCTTGAAGAACAGGATGGTGGGAAGGCTCATAATACGATATGTGTTGGAAAGGTCGCCCTCTTCATCCACATTGTATTTTCCCACGATAACCCGGCCGGCGTATTCTTCGGCAAGTTTGTCGATGACGGGAGCCATGCCCACACAGGGGCCGCACCATGTTGCCCAAAAGTCCACAAGCATGGGTTTGCCGGTGGCCAGGAGTTCTTCGAAATTCTGATCAGTGATGGTTTGTGCCATTTTTGTATAATTGTTTTGTTAAGATTGTTTTCAGCATCTTTCAAGCGAGAGTGAGAACGGAATTTCCATTTCTTCAAGCTGCTTTATGAAAGCTTTGTCGATATTTATATGATAGCCGGAATTCAGCTTCAGACGGTCTGTACGCTCCGGAATTCCTGTGTCGAGCATGAAACTGAGCGACACACGCTGTCCTTCGCCCCTTTGAATCTGATCCATGAGCACCTTGGCGGTTATGTCTGCGCACTGAGTTTCGTTAAGAGAGAGCGTGAGCGAATTCACGAGTTTGCCTCGCAGCTGTTCGAGCGGCACCACGGAGATGATGTTGAAGAATATATCGTCGTTGTAGCGGTTCTTCCGCCACGCTCCTCGCACCAGAACGGGATTTCCGACCTGAATCAGATGTCCGTATTGCTGGATCTGCTCCTGGAACATGCGGATTTCCGTCGAGCCGTTGAAGTCTTCGAGTTTGGCTATCATCATCGGCGAACCCTTGCGGGTGGTACGGTCGAGACGTTCCGTCACTATTCCGCCGAACAGCACTTCGCGGCCATCGACAGCTTCTTGATCTTCGCGCTCGGAGAGGCGGAATGATGTGCCGTAGTTCAGTTCGATGTAATACGGATCGAGAGGATGGGCAGACAGATACATACCCACAAGTTCGCGCTCGCGGTCGAGACGCGCCACATCTGTCCAGGGATTGGCAGGACGTATGCGGGGCCGGGCCTCCGTATTGAGTTCTTCGTCCGCGAAGTCGAAAAGAGATGCTTCGCGTTTGCGCAGATTATTCTGATGCAGGGCACCGTAATACAACAGGCGTTCGGGAACCGAGTCGCCCGGATGACCGCCGCAATCGTCCACGAGATCCTCACGTTTGAAGGTACCGAAACAGTCGAAGGCGCCCGCCAGAGCGAGATTTTCGAAAACGCGGCGGTTGATTGAACTTGAAGGCACGCGTTCAACGAAATCGTATATGTCAGCAAACGGTTGGTCGCCGCGCGCTTTGACTATCTCGTCGACCACAGTGTCACCTATGCCGGAGATGGCCGACAGCCCGAAACGTATGTCTCCGGTGGCTGTCACACCGAAATCGCGCACGGATTCGTTCACGTCAGGTCCCTTTACCGTGATGCCCATAGCCTTGCATTCATCCATGAAGCCGGTAAGTTTGGCCGAGTCGGAACGGTTGTGGGTCAGCACCGCGGCCATGTACTCTGCCGGATAATGTGCCTTGAGATAGCCGGTCTGATAGGCCACCCAAGAGTAGCATGTGGCATGCGATTTATTGAAGGCGTAGGAAGCGAATTTCTCCCAGTCGGCCCAAATTTTTTCCAATGTCTTCGGGTCGTGCCCGTTGGCCTGACCGCCTGCCAGGAATTTGGTCTTCAGGGCGTTCATTTTGTCGATCATCTTCTTGCCCATGGCCTTGCGGAGCGTATCGCTCTCGCCTCGGGTGAAGTTTGCCAGAAGACGCGATAGCAGCATGACCTGTTCCTGGTACACCGTCACTCCGTACGTATCCTGAAGATAGCGGTCCATGCCGGGCAGGTCGTACACGATCGGTTTGCGTCCGTGCTTGCGGTCAATGAATTCGGGAATGTAGTCCATCGGGCCAGGACGATAGAGGGCGTTCATCGCTATGAGATCCTCGAACTTCGTGGGTTGAAGCTCGCGGAGATATTTCTGCATGCCGGCCGATTCGAACTGGAATGTCCCCACGGTGCGACCGGCAGCGTAAAGTCGGTAAGTCTTTTCGTCCTCAATGTCGATTTTTTCGGGATCCACCACCTCGCCGGTGTGCGCCTTGATGTTGGCTACAGCGGTCTTGATGATCGACAGGGTCTTGAGTCCCAGGAAGTCCATCTTGATCAGGCCCGTCTCTTCGATCACCGAGCCTTCGTACTGTGTTACGAGAAGTTTTCCTTCGTCCTTGTCGTCGGCTGTGGAGACCGGCACCCAGTCGCTCACGTCATCGCGGCAGATTATCACACCGCATGCATGCACGCCGGTGTTGCGCACATTCCCTTCGAGGGCGCGGGCATACTTGAGCGTGTTGACTATCAGTGGATTCGAACTTTCGAGTTCGGGTTTGAATTCGGGCACATACTCATAGCAGTTGGCGAGGGTGGGTTTAAGCTCCTTGCCGTTCTTCATCGGCATGTGAGCCGGAATGAGTTTCGTCAGGCGGTTGGCCTCGGGTATCGGGAGCTGTTCCACTCGCGCCACATCCTTGATGGCGCTCTTCGCGGCCATGGTACCGTAGGTGATGATATGCGCCACATTGGGTTCGCCGTACTTCTCGGTCACATATTTCAGCACTCGTCCTCGACCGTCGTCATCGAAGTCCACGTCGATATCGGGGAGCGAGATTCGGTCGGGATTCAGGAAGCGTTCGAACAGCAGGTCATACTTCAAAGGGTCTATCTGGGTGATGCCCAGGCAGTAGGCCACCACTGATCCGGCTGCTGAGCCACGGCCCGGTCCGATTGACACATCGAGTTTCTCACGCCCCACACGGATGAAGTCCTGCACGATCAGGAAGTAGCCCGGGAAACCCATCGTTTTCATGATGTGCAGTTCGAAATCTATGCGTTCCACCGTTTCGGGCGGGAGTTCGGCACCGTAACGCTTGTACGCGCCTTCGTATGCGAGCTGTCGCAGATAGTCTGCTTCGAATTTTATACGGTATAGCTTCTCGTATCCGCCGAGTTTCTCGATTTTCGCTTCGGCATCCTCTTGCGAAAGCACTACGTTGCCTTTTTCATCGCGGGTGAATTCATCGAAAAGTTCCTGATGCGTGATACGCGCACGATACTCTTCCTCCGTACCGAATTCGGCCGGAATCTCGTAGTTGGGCATGATGGGGCCGTGGTCTATCGAGTATGTTTCCACCTTGTTCACGATTTCGAGTGTGTTTTCTATCACCTCCGGTATGTCTGCGAAAAGTTTTGACATCTCTTCAGTGGTTTTGAACCACTCCTGTTTCGTGTACAACATGCGCTTGTCATCATTGAGGTCGGCTTTTGTCGACACACAGATCAGATGGTCGTGTGCTTCGGCGTCCTCTTCGTTGACGAAGTGGGAGTCGTTGGATGCTATCAGTTTTATGTCGTACTTTCGGGCGAGGCGTATCAGTTCCGGCTCTATGGCTTTTTGTATCTCATACACCTCGTGATTGGCCCGCGTCACGGTAGCCTTGTGTCGCTGGAGTTCGATGTAGTAATCGTCGCCCATCGTCTCTTTCCACCATTTGACACGCCGGTCGGCCTCTTCTATATTGCCTTGTGCAAGCAGTTTGGGCACCTCGCCGCCAAGACAGGCCGAACAGATTATAAGCCCCTCGCGATGTGCAGCGATCGAGGCATGATCGGTTCGCGGATGATAATAATATCCTTCAGTCCACGCTCGCGACACCAGTTTGATCAGGTTGCGGTAACCGGTCTTGTTCTTGGCGAGCACTACAAGGTGGCGACCGGTGTCCTTCTTATCCTCGCGGGAGTGCATGTCGCCCTCGGCCACATACATCTCGCAGCCTATGATCGGAGTGAAAATTTTCCCTTTTAGCTCTTCGATTGACTGACGCACGGAGTCGACAGTCTCGCCTTCCGCAGGTTCCGCACCTTCTTCAAGCTCCTTGAGCCGTTTTTCGGCATCTTTGATCTTGCCTTTGGTGGCCTTGTTCTTTTTTGACACGTAATTTATAAATTCCTTCACGCCGTACATCACGCCGTGGTCGGTCAGCGCCACCCCGGGCATACCGTCCGCCATTGCCTTGTCGACTATTCCGGCTATCGGTGCCTGACCGTCGAGAAGTGAATATTGCGAATGTACGTGCAGATGAACGAATTTACTCATAGACAATTACTTGAATGAATTTATGGGTGATACTGGAAGTGGAAGTTTCACATTGTCAAAGGTACGAATTTTTTTTGAATGTGGCTAACTTTTTCCTTATAAAAGGGGTTAAAAATGCAGTTTAAAAATTGAGATTCCCGAGCGGCCAGCGCTGCCCGGGAATCCCGTATTCAATATCTGTTATATCGTTTATTTAACGATAACCTTAGCGGCTTTGTCGCCCTGACGGCGGATGTAGAGACCGCCTTCGGGGTTATTGACGCGAATACCCTGGAGGTTGAAGAATTCAACCTCGCCTGCGGCATCGGCGGCAACTTCTGCCACACCCTTGCCGGGGAGTTCGACATCTGTGATCTGTGCCTTGCGTTCTGCGCTGTCATCCCATTTTGAGAATGCGATTGTGCTGAAGCCAAGGTCGCCGACCCATTCTTCGTAGGGAACTTCATCGTCGTCCTCGTCGGTGAAGTGGTGGTTGACAAGAATAGCGTCAAGACACCATTTGGTTTCGCCGTTGAACGATTTCTTGGTTCCGGAAATCAGGCCGATGGGATCGTTCTGGAAGTCCCAGACGAAGAGATTCCAGCCGCGGAAGTCAAGGGGTGTGAAATCGCCGCGATGTTTTACCGAGCCTTCGTTCTGGGTGCGCACCGAGATGTTAACACCGTTGTTCGAGCCGTCTCCGTAAACCCACATGGTCAGGATGCCTTTGAAGTCCTTGATGTAGTTGTTCTGTCCGTCGGGCCAGTGGTCGCGGATGATGAAGTTTGTCTCTTCGGGAGCATATTCATCGAACACATAGTGCATGCCGAAGCAGGAATTGATGTCGGACATCGGGCCTACAGGAAGAGTCGAGATAGTGGATTCATCGTTGACAATACCTTTGGTCGTGCCTGAACCGCCGGGAGTCCACATACCATCCACATTTGTGAGGGGCTGAACCATCTTTTCGTCGGTCTTGGTGCGATATTCGGTGAGGAAGCGGAAATGGTATGCTTCACCTTCGTTGCCGTAAAGGTCGGGCACCTTGCCTGTATAGGAAACAAGCAGAGCCTTATCTGCGGGCAGATCTTCGAGGGGCAGGAAGTGGAGTACGGAGTTGCCACGGATAACATCGTGAGAAAGAACGCCTGCGTAATTGTTGCCTTCGGCGTCGGTCACTGTGATGCAGCCTTCGTGCGCGTCGGTGTTGAAGCTGAGTTCTTCATCAAATTCGAGACGGATCGGGGGACGATGGGTGTATATTACTGTTCCGTCATAATCAGGATAGGTCGACACAACCACAGCGCCCTTGGTGTCGGGTTCGTCCATGGTGAATGTAAGAGTGTAGTTACCGCCTGCGGTGCCGTCGCCGTCACCGTCGAATTTGGTGTTGGTCTGTGAGTTGAAAGCTACATCGCCGTCGATAGTGATGGTGTATGTGGTCCAGGCTTCGAGCTTGGAGATGTCCACGAGCAGTGTGTAGTCGTTTTTCCATGTGAGCTCTACGACACCGTTATTGTTGATGCTGAAAGCTTTCTCCACTGATTCGCGGTTCATGTTGCGCGAGAAGGTGATGGTCAGGGGAGCGAGGGGATTCACGGCATCGAGGTCTTCGAGAGATATGGAAGCGACCACAGCAGGCATGGTGTTGGTCATGGCCTGATCGAGGAAAGTCACATAATCCACGGAGCTGTCACCGCCGCCTTTGATGGTTACGGTGGTGTTGACGGTTTCGAAACCTTCGGCCGAGATAGTCACGGGGTAGGTTTCGCCTGCGGTGAGGCCTTCGAAGAAGTAGAAGCCGTTGTGAATCAGATCGGGGTTACGCGAATATTTGCTGAAGAGCGATTCGTATGTATCTGTGGTGTATTCACGGTCGCCAACCTTGATCACTGCGCCGTTGAGGGGCTGGTCGTTCTCTGAGTTGTAGATCATACCGGTCATGAAGGTCTGTGCGGGACGTTCAACGCCGAAGTACTCGAGAATTGACTGGAAAGCTGCAAAGGCTTCAAGACGCTTGTAATCGTCGTTGAGGTTGCGCTGCTGCTGCACGGCCATATCATGATAGCCGCCTTCACTGAGCAGTGATGCCATGGTGGTGCGGCGGTTCACTGACAGATAGGGATACTGGTTCTCATGGGTTTCGGGAGCGGGATCGTAGTGGCAGCGGTCATGCTTGTTGCCGCGTGTGGTGATACGCATCACGCCTGTGAGGTTCGGGTTGAGGATTTCGCCGTAGCGCTTGCCGCCGTTAGGGGTTTTCTCGATGTCCTCGCCGTTCAGACGCCAGCCGCCGAACATCGTGAGAGTGGAGTTCACACTGCCCGATGCGTCGGAGTGGATGGAATAATAGAAGTCGGCGCCCCATGCATTGGCCATATCGGAGCGTTCTTCGAGGCTCACGGTGGTGTTCTGGTCATAGCGGCAGAGCATGATGTTCTCCTGGTCGACAGCTGTCGTGTAGGTTTCCAGCATGTCTTTGATGTTGAGGGCCACGGCAAGAGTCTTTTCTGCTTCTGAATAGCCCCAGAGGCCGCGGTTTTCTGTTCCGGAGTGGCCCGGATCGAGGAATATCTTATAGTTACCCCATTCGATTTTAGCGTCCTGTGCGTTGGCGACGGGAGCGGCCGCAATGGCAGCGACACCCAGCAGCATGCCGGAAGCCAGTGTATTGATGTTGATCTTTTTCATTGCGGTTTAATATTTGAGGTTGATAACATAGATGGCATGGTCGGCGGCGTTTTCAAAAGCCACTTTGCTGCCGTCGGGGCTCACGGCCGGTGTGAGAGGAATCATCCCGGTCTGTGAGGTGAGCGTCACGGTGCGGTTGGTCTTTGTGTCGAGGGCGAAGAGGACGGAGGCGGTGAAGTCGGCGCCGTTGTCCGACACAAGTGTATAGACCAGTGTATCGCCGTCGGGAAGCCATGCGGGGTGGCTGCCGTTACCGAGCGAACGGAGTCCGCTACCGTCGGCGTTGATCACCCACATGCCCTGACCGGGAACCTGGAAAGCGATCTTGGTGCCATCGGCGTTTTCGGCGGGATTGATCACCATCTTGCCTGCGAAGCGGCTGAGTGCCGGAACTGCCGATGTGATGCCTGCGGGATGAGCGAGCATGTTCTCATAGAGCGATGCGGCCCCCTGCTTTTTAGCCACGCGGGGAAGTTCACGACCTGTGGAGAGGTCGGCGGTGCGACCGTCGGCTACATTATAGGAACGGAGCGCATACCGGCGGCCGCCGTTCTGATTGAGGGCTGCACGACCTACGATGGTGGCGTTGTCGTTCCACATCATCTGATAGCCTGCTCCGGCGTCGGATGAGATCTGACGCATATAAGAACCGTCGGCACGGGCTACATAGATACCTGAATAATTGTCGCCTGTAGCAGCGATCATGTCGCCCGACGGACTCCATACGGGAGCCATCAGTCCGTTGTCGCCGGAGAGCAGACGCGAAGGAGCGGATGCGCCGGTGGGAAGTGCCGCATTGGCTGCGCCGGCAATCATCAGTCCTACTCCGAGAAGTAAGAAATGTTTCATGGATAATTAGGTTTAAGATTCTACTTGGGGTCAAAGGTACAAAAAAAATCCTATACCGACCAAATCTTTTTTACCACCTCTCTCTTTTTTAACACCACTCAAACAAAACTGCAAAAAAATACGTTTTTTATTTGCATATTTGCTCCAAGCGTTGTTACTTTGCAGCACGGTTTTAGAACCGCGTCTTTATCTAAAAGTATAACTAACCTACATATATAATATATAACCTCATATGATTTTCAATTTTCGTATTGTGTCTGACGGTGTCGACGCCTTTAAACGCGAAATTAAAATTGATGCACAGGCCACTTTCCTTGACCTGAAAAACGCTATTTGCGACTCGGTCGGTTATGAAAAGACCCAGATGGACTCTTTCTTCCTCTGCGATGATTCCTGGGAAAAAGGCAAAGAAATCACCTATGAGGACATGGACACCGACAACGATCAGGAAACCTGGCTCATGGATGACGCCGTCCTTGAAGATTTTATCGACGATGAAGGTCAGAAACTCCTTTACGTGTTCGATTATATGACCGACCGCGCCATGTTCATGGAAATGACTGAGATGATACCCGGCAAGACTCTCAAAGATCCCGTTTGCACACTCTCTCTCGGCAAAGCGCCCAAACAGAACGTCGACCTCAATGAATTTGACGCAGCTATGGATGCCAAAGCCGCAAAAATTGCCGCCACCACGGTCGAAGACCTCGATGAAGAATTCTACGGAGCCGACGATTACAACCTTGACGAATTCGAGGCCGAAGGTTTCGATGAAATGGATCTCAATTGATCCCCGGTTCTAATTTAAACCCTAAAGACATAAGTGCGGACTCACACATGATGTCCGCACTTTCTATAAATAAGCAACCTACATTATGACATTTGATATACACGAAGCTACGGAGCGGATTCTCGCCGGAGGTGCGCTCACCGATGACGAAGTGATGGCGTTGCCTGAGGTGCCGTCTGCCCTGCTCCGCGATGCCGCCGCAAAAGTCACCGCGGCTCTGATGCCCCGCAGATTCGATTCTTGTTCAATTATAAACGCACGGTCGGGTAAATGCTCCGAGAATTGCAAATGGTGCGCTCAGAGTGCCCACTACTCCACCGGCTGTCAGGAATATCCGATGGTGCCCCATGACGAATGTATGGAAGCCGCACGGCTCAACCATGAAGCCGGCGTGCAACGCTTCTCGCTCGTGGCAAGCGGCAGGAGCGTGCGTGGCAAGGCTCTTGAAAAAATCACCGGAATGCTCCGGGAGATCCGCGACAAAGTGGGAATCACCACCTGCGCGTCGCTCGGCCTCCTTGATGCCGAAGAGATGCGACAATTGTATGATAGCGGAGTCCGACGTTATCACTGCAACCTCGAGACGGCTCCGAGCCACTTCGCCACACTCTGCACCACACATACCGTCGAGGACAAGCTGCGCACCATCGGGCATGCGCACGCTCTGGGAATGGAGGTGTGCTCGGGCGGCATTATCGGCATGGGCGAAAGCATGCGGCAGCGTGCCGAATTCGCCGTCACGCTCCGACGAGCGCGCCCGGTCTCGATTCCTCTCAACATCCTTTCGCCGATTCCGGGCACTCCGCTTGAAAAGACCGCACTGATATCGGATGATGAGATTCTCGATACTGTAGCAATAATGCGCCTGGCTCATCCGCACACAGTGCTACGATTCGCCGGGGGACGCGCCCGCCTCAGCCGCGACATGCAGCTCGAGTGCATGCGTATCGGCATCACCGGAGCCATCGTGGGCGACCTCCTCACCACCATCGCATCCTCTGTGGCCCAGGATCGCGACATGGTAGCCCGGGCAGGCTACACCTGGTAAACCATCACCGGCCGATCATCCTCAGGAATTCGTTCTCGTCAATGATGGGAATTCCAAGTTTTCCTGCCTTTTCGAGTTTCGCGGGACCCATATTCGCTCCGGCAAGCACATAGTCTGTCTTTTTTGAAATAGAACCGACGTTTTTGCCCCCGTTGCGCTCTATCAGATCCTTATACTCATCACGGCTGTGCAGATCGAACACTCCGCTTATTACGAAAGTCTTGCCCTGCAGGAGGTCGGTATGGCCTTCGGTTGACTGCTGCTCGACGGCAAGTCTGACCCCTGCCTCGCGCAACCGTTCGATGTTTTCGCGGTTGACAGGGGCCTGGAAGTATTCTATGATGCTCTGCGCGATGCGCGGTCCGACGTCCTCGATAGCCTCGAGCTGTTCGGCAGGAAGCGACATCAGGGTGTCGATATCTCCCACGGCGCGGGCAATTTTTTTCGCGGTAGTCTCGCCGACGAACGGAATCGACAAGGCGTACACTACCCTCTCGAACGGCACCTGTTTGCTCGCCTCGATGCCCGCGAGCACCCGCTCAGCGCTACGCTGCGCGAAACCCTCGATTGTCAGCAGTTGATCGACCGTCAGGCTGTAAAGGTCGCTGTACCGGGTGACATACCCGGCCTCATAAAGCGCTGCGGCAGTCTCTTCGCCTATACCGTCGATATTCATCATACGTCGACCCACGAAGTGTTCCACACGGCCTATTATCTGTGGCGGACAACCGTACTTGTTAGGGCATACCCATGCAGCTTCGCCCTCCACACGCACCAGTCTTGTGCCACACGCGGGGCAATGGCTCACGAAACGCACCGGTTCGGCACCGCCCTCGCGGGCCGCCACGTCCACTCCCGTGATTTTTGGAATTATCTCACCGCCTTTTTCCACATACAGCATGTCATGTTCATGAATGTCGAGTGTGGTCATTATGTCTTCATTGTGAAGTGAAGCTCTTTTGACTATCGTGCCTGACAGCAGCACCGGCTCGAGGTTGGCCACAGGGGTGATGATGCCCATGCGTCCCACATCGAAGCTTACGAAACGTAGACGTGTGAGCGCGCGTTCAGCCGGGAATTTGTAAGCCACGGCCCAGCGGGGACTCTTGGCCGTAAAGCCCAGATTGAGCTGCTGACGCAGCGAATTTACCTTAAAGACCAGTCCGTCGGTGGCCACAGGTAACTGACGGCGCGCCGTATCCCAATGATTTATGTAACGGTCGACTTCCTCAAGCGAATCCATCAGTGTCATTGCATCTGACACCTTGAAGCCCCACGACCGCGCGGCCATCATGTTGTCGTAATGATTGTCAAACGGTAGCTCCTCGCCTAAAAGATAATAGAAATAGGCATCGAGTCCGCGTCGGCGCACTTCGGCCGGGTTCAGCAGTTTCAGCGTACCCGAGCATGCGTTTCGCGGATTGGCGAACAGAGGCTCCTCGTTGAATGCACGTTCGGCATTCAGACGGTCGAACGATTCCCAGGGCATGACTATCTCGCCTCGTATCTCGAACCGTTCGGGCCAGCCCTCGCCTCGGAGTTCCAGCGGAATGGAGCCGATGGTCTTCACGTTGTCTGTGACCACATCGCCCTTCTCGCCGTCGCCGCGTGTGACCGCACGCACCAGACGTCCGTGCTCATATATGAGCGAGATGCCTGAACCGTCGAACTTCATCTCACCCACGATTTTCACATCCTGGCCGGGCAACGCCTCGCGAACCCTGCGCACCCACGAATCCACATCATCAATAGAATAGGTATTCGATAGCGACAGCATCGGATAGATGTGGGGCACCTGCTCGAATCCTTTGGAAAGGTCGGAACCCACACGCTGCGTGGGCGACAGAGGATCGTACAGTTCCGGGTGCTCCTGCTCAAGCTTTTCAAGCTCCTTGACGAGCATATCGTAGTCGTAATCGGAGATTTCGGGCGAATTCTCCACATAATATTTATGATTGTGCTCATTGATGGCCTTCCGAAGCTCAATGACACGCGCGCCGGGATTTTTCATATAGCGGATAGCTGAAAAAGTTTTGGTACAAAATTAAGATTTTAGAATCTATTCTCCAAAAAAACAGTCCAAATAAACTCCGCGTTGCCCTACCCTGCGCTTTTGGAACCATTTCCCGACACCAATATTGTTAAGTATTCCCGGGAATTCCCGTACTATGCGGGAGTCATATTTATCGAATCCTTCCTCACGATTCCACTTGTTAACTTGTTGCGTAGCCCGACGGGACTTACCGTTAACGATATAGCCTACCCCTACAATGCTGGACATTTTTTCTCCTTTGTCTACAGTCTTTTAATAATATTTGCCATCAATCTCTATGAACATATTAAACATACTATCAACACATTGTTAATCATTTTTACAATGTTGTTCAAATTCTTTATCGGACTGATTCACTGTCGAACTTTCGCATTCGGGACAGAACGATGGTGATGTTGATTCTGAATCTTTCGGATCCACATATTTGATGGGGTTTCCGGCGCAGAAGGTGTAGGGAGAGAGATGGCCATAATCGAGAGCACGCGGATCGGGGGTGGACCATAGCACGAGTGCGGAATTGTAGCGGCGCGCCGAGAAATCATATTCGGCACAGCCGTTGTCGCGCATGCGTTCCTTGCCGGCGAAAAGGTATGGCTGACCTTCCGGTTCGCGCCACGGTTCGCCGTAGGGGTAATAACCGGTGTGCTGCACGATCTGTCCGTAGCGGTCGGTCACCATCGTAACGGATCCCTGCCAGTCGGTGTGGCGGTAGAAGGGATTCCCCGTGCGGTCGAAATAGCCCTCGCCGAAGTTGATCATCGAGATCGTATCGTTGCGGAACACGAAATTACCGACATAGGTGCGACTGCCCTTCAGACGATTGTACGAGATACCCGAGGATGACGGCGCCGTATGCTTCATGTCCATCAGCACTCCCGAGCTGGAATAGGTGTAAGTAACCTCGCTGCCGTCCTCGAATTTGACCGATACGGGCTTTGAGAACCAGTTATAGAAGATGGATGCAATGCCGCGGGAAGGATCGCACACGAGCAGGCCGGCGTCATTCCAGCCTAACGTGCCTCTCCAGTCGGTCGCCACGCCCGCACGTCCGTAGAACTCCGTGCCGTCCGATGCCGTGAGTGTCCTGACGAGCAATACTCCGTCCCATAGATAGGACAGATTGTCAAGCTGTCCGAAGCGCTCGATTTTTTTGCCCTGTAATCCCGGCATCATCATCACGATACCATTGCGTGTGAGGCTCTTGAGCGCACCGACTTCGTTATATGAGTACGTGGTGGAGAAATCCTCTGTCAGTTCGGCGCGGCCGCACAAGGTCCAGAGGTCGGATTGGAGTTCGGACGTTTCCAGACCGGTGAATCCTTGCAGCTCCCTGGCATAGGCATAGAAAAAGCCTATAACCGACAGTGTTAAAATTGTGAACAATCGGCGGGATGCATTAATGGTCAGTTGCTTTTTCATGTGAAGAATGATAACCGGTTTACCTGTTTGTGTAGTGGAAATTATGCAGAGTGGATGTTCCGGTTACAAAGATATATCTTTTAAGTATAATAAACAATATTTTATGCTGAAAAACATATTCTTGACAACATCGACTTAGCTCTGAAAATCCTCTAAAAAATTTTCCGACAGATGTAAAATTCAGCTTTTTATCGTATCTTTGCCATTATTTCCATCCGGCACAGGGTTCGGACAATCAAAATTGACAAATCATGACGGATTACGCTTCAGTCATAGAATCATCGCTGAAGGCGATGGGTTTCCCCGAGGAATGTCCCCGGCTGTATGAACCGGTTGCATACACTCTCGCGGGAGGGGGCAAACGCCTCCGCCCGTTGCTGGCACTCGTGTGCGCCGCGGCTTGCGGAGTTGCCCCCGAAAAAATGCTCCCGCAGGCACTGGCCATCGAGATGTTCCATAATTTCACGCTCATTCACGACGATGTGATGGACCGCAGCGACACACGCCGAGGACGCCCCACCGTCTTCGCCCGCGACGGCGCTGTGCGCGCCATACTCTCGGGTGACGCACTGCTAACACTCGCCACAATGAAAATGGCCGAGAATGCGGGCGATTTGACCGCACGGTTGCTCGACATGTTCAACCGCACGGCCCTCGCCGTCTACGAAGGACAGCAGCTGGACACCGACTTCGAATCCGCCGCTCCCGGCACGGTCTCCGAACAGGACTACATAGACATGATTCTCCGCAAGACCGCCGCCCTGATAGTCCTCCCATGTCTGGTGGGACCGACCGTTGCCGGCAATGATACAGCCCGCGCTGCGCTGCGTGAGTATGCCATACATCTCGGACTGGCCTTCCAGCTCCGCGACGACTGGCTCGACACCTTCGGCGACGCCGCCACTTTCGGTAAGCCCATCGGCGGCGACATCCGCAACCGGAAGCACACCCTGCTGTTCATACGCGCCTGGGAAAAGGCTCCCGAGGCCATGAAAACGGCTTATGACTTGGCCGACCCGGTAGCGGCCGTAACAGCTATTTATCGTGAGCTCGGCCTCGACACTGCGGTGCAGGATCTCATCGACTCCGAATGTGACAAAGCATGCCACGCCCTCAACAGCGCCCCGCTCGACTCCGAGCACAAGGAGTGGCTGCTCGGCCTCGCACGTTCCCTCTCCACACGCACCAAATGACAGACACACACACTCACCTCTATCTGCCCGAATTCAACCCCGACGGGGGCGGCGAAGCGGCCGTACGCCGGGCCATCGCCGTCGGAACGGAGCGCATGGTTTTTCCGGCCGTCGATCCCGGCACGGTAAGTCCGATGCTTGACCTTGCACGAAAATTTCCCGCGAACATAGCCGTGGCTATGGGTCTCCACCCCACCGAGGTGAACGAAAAATGGCGCGAGAACCTCGCCACCATGATGAATCATCTCGACAGTGACCCCGACCGCTATGTAGCAGTGGGCGAAGTGGGAATCGACCTCTACTGGGACAAGACTTTCCGTGAAGAACAGATGCAGGTGCTTGACCTCCAGGCTGCAAAAGCCCGTGAACTCCGCCTCCCGCTCATCATTCACTGCCGCGACGGCCTTGACGAGACCCTTGAAGTGCTGGAACGCTACACCGATGTGCCGGCCGTGTTCCATTCGTTCGGAGGCACGGAGGCCGATGTCGAACGCATCCGCCGGCGCCTCGACCCCATGTTCGGCATCAACGGTATAGTCACATTCAAGAACAGCCGACTCGGCGAAGTCCTCCCGGCAATCGGTGCCGAACGCATCATGCTCGAGACCGACTCGCCCTATCTCGCTCCCGTTCCCAAGCGCGGACGCCGCAACGAGAGCGCTTTCCTGCCCTTCATCGCCGCGTCGGTGGCACAGCATCTCGGATCCACAACCGCCGAAATCGAACGTATCACGGATCGCAACGCCAACAGTTTTTTCCGTCTTGACGAATTTTTCACAGAAAAAACGATTAAACCATAGACTTTTCGTCCGGTCTAATTGTTTAAACAGTAAACCTTATAATTGAACGATATGAACATCCGCCATCTTTCTCTGCTCTCGTTGTCGCTTCTGCTGGCCACATCGGCTGCGGCAGCCTACGATTATGACGACGATGATCTCTACTATAATCCCGACAAAGCCAAAAAGACAGAGACCAAGAAACAGCCCGCCACTGCTGCCGAGGCCGGGTATTACTACGTGCCCAATCAGGTGGTCGACTATCAGGATCCGGCTCTCTATCAGCCGGCAACCGGTGTAGGTCTCGGAATGGACGTGGATACATACAACCGCCACGGTCAGTTCCTGGTGCAGACCGATTCAATAAGCCTTGACGAACTCACGGCCGGCGATTCGTTCGCATACACACGCCGCCTCGAGCGTTTCCATGACGAGGATATCGTCAACGGTTCAGGCGACCAGCAGCTCATCGACTACTATTACAGCCAGCCCGCCACCACGGCCGACGTAAACATATATGTGGTGAATTCCGATCCCTGGTATTCATCGTGGAACTCATGGAACTATCCCTGGTATTCGCCATTCTCCTCATACTGGTACAGCCCGTATTGGTATAACTCCTTCTACGGTCCGTCGTGGAGCTTCAACTGGAGCTGGGGCTATGATCCATGGTATTCATGGAGCTGGGGACCCGGCTATTGGTCGCCGGGCTACTGGGGACCCGGTTACTGGGGACCCGGATGGGGCGGCGGTCCCGGCATCCGTCCTCCCAAACCCTCGAATGTCGCTGTCAACAATCCCGGTTCGTCGCGTCCGCACACTCCCGCGGGCAACATGACCTCTGCAGGAAGCACGGCCGGCCGTCGGCCCGGTGCCATAAGCGTGGGAGCTTCGAACCCCGTCACCCGTCCCGGCAGCGCCGCCACCTCCGGCACCCAGCGTTATCCCGGCGTGGTTACTCCCGGACATTCCACATCGCGGCCCGGAGTCTCGAACTCGCAGGGCGCATCTGTCAACCTCAACCGTGGCCGCGGCACAGTGACCACCACTCCCTCCAACACCAACCGCGGAATGAGCACCTCTACAAGCCGTCCGGCCTCCAACAGTTCTTCTCGCTCATCATCGACATGGAGCAGCCCGTCGTCATCTTCTTCGTCGCGCGGTTCCTACCGTTCAAGCGGTGGCGGCGGCAGCAGCCGCGGCGCGGGCAGCGGTGGCAGTTCGACCCGCGGACGCCGTTAAGCCCCCTATTCGCAGAATTTAAGTATAACCCTCACACCATCCAAGGATGAAAAAGACTTTGATAGCCCTTGCGGCAGCAGCCATACCCGCAGTCATGAGCGCCCAGAGCGCACCCGACGCATACAGTTTCTCGCAATCCGACATCCGAGGCACAGCCCGCTTTATGAGCATGGGCGGCGCGTTCACCGCTCTGGGTGGCGACCTCTCCACTCTGTCGCAGAATCCTGCAGGCCTGGGCGTCTACCGCCGCAGCGAGATAGGTGCCACACTCGACATCTCGCCACGACGCGTCACTGCCACAACACCGTCCGACAAGATTTCTACCGACGCCACCAAAGTTTTCTGTAATAACTTCGGATATGTCGGTGTGGCAAACCTCGGCGGACCGTTGCGCACCTTCGCATGGGGCGTTTCGTACAACCGCATCGGTTCCTTCAACCGCGAATTCACCTCTTACGACGGAGCCGCGCCATCGTCCCTCACAAATTATATCGCCAGCTACACCAACAACAGCGGTGTAGCACCCTCCACTCTCACTTTTGTAAAAGACAAGTATAATCCATATCAGCAGAGCGATGCCGACTGGCTTTCCATCCTGGCATACAATTCACTGCTGATCAATGACGTCAACGGACGCTATTACGGTCTGGGGCAGGACGGCACCGTCAGCGACGCTCAGTCCGTAGTGCGTCAGAGCGGTTATGTCGACGAATACAACATTGACTTCGGCGGCAATGTGTCCGAGGTTGTGATGTGGGGTCTCGGCGTAGGCATCACCGACCTCAGCTTCAATTCCACCGTGGCCTACTCCGAAAGCATGGCCGGTGCATATATTCCCTCGGCTGACAACCGCATGACCACAGGCTCCGCCGAATACGACCTTGTAAACTACCGCAACGTGAGCGGTACGGGCGTCAACCTCAAATTCGGCCTCATTTTCCGCCCCATCAACGAATTCCGGCTCGGTGTGGCAGTCCACACACCCACATGGTACACCATGTCATCAAACCAGACCGCCACGGTATATTCCGACTTCATGCCCGACAATATGACCGGCGACGTACACGTCGACAATGAATACACCGACGACGCCTACTATAACTTCAAGATGAACGCCCCATGGAAATTCATGATCGGAGCTGCCGGAGTCATCGGTAATCAGGCCATCGTCAGCCTCGACTATGAGCGTCAGGCATTCGGCGACATCAGCGTCAAGTATCAGGACGGCTGGGGCAACTATGTATCCGACCCCGATGTCAACCAGGACGTGAAGAACTACTACAAGGCAGCCAACATCATACGTCTCGGCGTGGAATACCGTCTCACGCCGCGTCTGAGTGCCCGCGCCGGCTACAATTTCTCCACCGCCACATCCAAGCAGGAGGTGCTCGACGGACGCCGGCAGGTTTTCACCGCGGGGACAGATCCGGCCTTCACGCTCAACAAGACATCGAACGCCATTTCCGTAGGTCTGGGCTACCGATGGAGTTCATTCTATCTCGACGCCGCATACGTATGGCGCCGCCGCAACTCCGAATATTGTGCATTCACCTCCTATGACGGCATACAGGCTCCGAAAGCCTCTCTCGCCGAAACCACAAACGACATCGTGTTCTCGCTCGGATTCAAATTCTGAATCTGAATATCCCGCATAGCGACCCCGGCTGCTTTATCAGTCGGGGTTGATTTTATCACGGAGTTCCGATGCCTGCGAACGGTATCGTGCCGCCTGCTCCGGATCGCCCAGAGCGTCATAGAGATCAGCCAGCGCTATATAAATATCGGCGCTTTTCGGGGCTATCTTGAGCGCTTTTTTGAGATATTTCTTCGACGCCTCGAGATCACCGGAATTGAGATACAGGCAGCCGAGTTCGTACGGAGCCTCATACCGTTCATAACGCTTTACTGCCTCCGAGAGGGTATTGACGGCCGCGTCCACGTCTCCCTCGAGTATGTCCACACGCGCAGTTCCCAAACGGGCGCCGTAGCTGTCCGGATTGAGATCAAGGGCCTTCTGATAGTTTGCCCGGGCCGGCACAGTATCCCATCCTTCGTCAAGACATGAGTCTCCGAGGGCCACATATTCCTCGGCAAGCTTGGCGAGCTTGGCACGCATACGCCCGAGTTCGGCGCGCCGACGCTGATCTTCGCGACGCGAGGCATCGAGTTCATACAGCTTCATGGCGAGCATCCGTCTGGCATCACTACGGTTCAGCACCGGTTTGAGAGCAGACGCTTCCGCGAATATCTCCACAGCCTGAGAAAAATCGCCGGAAGCGAACGCTCGCGCCGCTTCAGCATAAAGCGAATCAGCTCTTGCTAACGCGAGCGCGTCCGAGATCTTTTCAGGATTATTGAAACCCGCGGCAAAGTTCACCACTTCGGGCCTTACATAGATGTCGCTGTACCTCATCGGACTTGCCAGTGTGATGCCGCCCAGCGAGCGGCAGCGGCTCAGAGCCACATAGGTCTGACCGCCGGCGAAAGCGCCTGCGCCCACATCTATGTTCACCCGGCTGAAAGTCAGACCCTGACTCTTATGAATCGTGATAGCCCAGGCCAGCTTCAGGGGATATTGAAAAAAGGCCCCGAGAGGAGTTTCTGTCACTTCTCCCGTCTCTTCGTTGAAATCATATTTCACATTACCCCATCCCTCGCGTTCAATCTCGTAAATGTTACCGTCCTCAATCTCCACTTCGATGAAGTCTTCGCGCAGGGAACTCACGCGCCCCAGGGTTCCGTTGACCCAGCGACGTTCGGGGTCATTCTTTATGAACACCACCTGCGCCCCTTCTTTCAATGTGAGGGCGCGGTCAGTGGGAAACGAGCTTTCAGGAAAGTCGCCCTCTACTGTCGCCGTGAACGTATATTCCTTGGTGTCAAGCCGGGCCAGATGTTCCTCGTTGATGGCCGACACCGTGTCCCGCCGTGCCGCTATGGTCATCACAAGTTCGGTTGAACCTACTTCTGCAGCGGATTTGTCAGCCACGACGCGCGAGTTTATCAACTCGAAATCCTTGCGTGTGGGTACCCCGGCCCGGACACGGTCAAGCAAGCCGATAAATTCCTGATCGGTCTGTCTGTACACCTTGCGCAGTTCGATCGGCACAATCTCGAGTTCGCGGAACACACGCGCCGAGAAGAAATAGAAGTCGTTACCGTATGCCGACCGCAGGATCTCGCGGCTCTGCCCCTGTGTGACAGGCTCGAGCTGAAAGACATCGCCCACCATCAGCAGCTGTTTCCCGCCGAACGGTTCGTATCGTCTGTTGCAGTAGAAACGCAGAATCTTGTCGATGAAGTCGATGACATCCGCGCGCACCATGGATATTTCGTCAATGATGATCAGATCAAGTTCACGCAGCATTTTGATCATGCGCTTCGGATAGCGCATGCGCTTGCCAAGTCGGTTCCAGGCAAACTCGGGATCATCGGGCAGAAGGGGCTTCAACGGGATATGGAAAAAGGAATGGAGGGTCTGACCGCCGGCATTCACTGCGGCTATGCCTGTGGGCGCGAGCACCACATGGCGTTTACGGCTAGTCGAGGTTATATACTTGAGAAAGGTGGATTTGCCCGTGCCGGCCTTCCCGGTCATGAACACTGACGAACGGGTATAATTCAACAAGGTCTCGACATTCCGGAACTCGGGATTGTCAAGATCTATATCGGGTACGGACAGATTATCGGGCGCTTTCTTCATGACGATACAAAGTTACCACAAATAAAATGAACCACAAAAAAAGTCAGCTCCGATTTTTGTACCGGAGCTGACATATCAACGACATCATTAACGCCGACGGAACACAATTGAGGCCGTTATCAGCAGCAGGATTACCGCTGAAATCCATAGCCAACGCCACTGAGCTGCCGGACCGCATATCTCTGACGTAGAATTCTTTGATGTCCGGCTTGCAGCATCGACAGAGTCAATTGATGCCGCCTCGACTGAATGTTCTTCCACACTCTGTATTCTCATCTTTCGAGCTGTCAACATTCCGCTTGATGGTTTATACACGGAATCTTCCGGCATAGTCCACACGACTGTCACTGAATCCAGCTCTACTTCTCTTCTCGCCGACAACAGTTCTGAGAGGTTCATTCTCCGTACGTTCACGCTGTCAGTCACCGTTTCCGACTGAACAGCCATCTTCCCCGAACGGCAGCCGCCGGCCATCAGGGCAATGGTCAGAATGAGCATTATCCTTTTCATAAAGCGGCGTATTCAGAGGTGGCGTCGAAACATGGACATGCCTTCGCCGCCACATCGCGGTGTCCGATTATGCGTGCGCCGGAAAACCTTCCGCGCAGCTTCGCGAGCAACGCTTTCAGCGCCTTGCGCTGGGCCGGAGTGCGGGTATCAGCCGGCTTTCCGGCGGCGTCAAGGCCGCCGACATAGGCCACTCCCACCGAATTGGCATTATAGCCGCGCGCATGGGCTCCGACTTTCTCGAGCGGACGCCCGGTCTCTATTGTGCCGTCGATGCGCACAACATAGTGATACCCGACATCGCTGAAACCTCTCGCAAGATGCCAGGCGCGGATGTCGGCCACCGAACAGTCACGGCCGACAGGTGTGGCGGTGCAGTGCACCACAATCAGATTTATCTCTCTCATAAAACTAAAATTTGAAAAAATCAGATAAAAATTTTGTCGTATAAAAAAATGTTCGTACCTTTGCACTCGCAAACGGCGGGATAGCTCAGTTGGTTAGAGCGTCGGATTCATAACCCGGAGGTCCCGAGTTCAATTCTCGGTCCCGCTACAAGCCTCGATCATTTGGTCGGGGCTTTTTTTCATACCGCAAATTTACTGCTCCGCGCACCGGTCCTGTCGACAATCGGACCGATTGTGCGGATTTTTTATACGAATCACCATACCCCACAAAAAAAAATGCACAATCGGTCCGATTGTCGCCCGCTCCCTCATTCAGCGTATTATCTTTGCACCGGAATTCCAAAACAAACTAAACACACCAAGACAAATCCATTAGAAAAAAGTATTATGACAAACTCGACACTCACCCTTCAGCCCCTCTGGATCAATCACATCGAACGCTTCCCCGAACGCATGCGCCCGCGGCTCTACGGCGCGCTCATCGCCTTCCTGCTCCACGGCACACCTATCCCCGAAAAACTCCTCCCATACCTCGGCATAATTCTCGATCTCATCGACGCTGAAAAAGGCGACTCCACCGATAACTCGGAGACAGCCGAAGCCCTTCCCGCCACAGCCACAGCTATCCCCGAACCGCCAGCTCAGGAGCTGGAATATCTGCGCTCGTTCACCAAGGCATGCTCACGCCGTTTCTGCCTGCAATACAATATCGACCGCGAGACTTTCGACCGCGCGGCGCGGGCCATCGTTGACTACTGGCAGATCGCCTCCCTGCACGACGGCCCGATACATCATGCCTCCGAGGACGAATTCTGGGTAGACATCGCCAACGCCATGCAGTACGAATTCGCTGTCACCCGCCGGTTCTCGAACCGAACCGCCGGACATCGGTACTAAATTAGTGTACTAAATTAGCCCTCACTTTCCGCCATTTCGCCATTTTCACTGACAAAAAGTTGGCTATCCGGATATTTTTTGCTATCTTTGCACGCTAATACGCCAAATATCCGCGACAGGCGGCAAGGGCGCATACTTAAACCGATTTTTATATTATCATTATAATGAAAAAGCTACTCTTCTCAGGATTGATGCTGCTGGCTTCAGCCGCTCAATGCCTCTACGCTGTGCAGGCGAAGCGCGATGTCGTGCGCACTCTCACACAGCCTGACGGCACCACCGTGCAGGTGATGCTTCGTGGCGACGAATCAGCCCATTGCTATGTCACCACCGACAATATCCCCGTGCTCCGTGCCGAGGACGGACGTTGGTGCTTCGCAATGCTTGACAGCAAGGGACAGCCTGTGGCATCGTCGATAGCCGCAGCCGACCCCGCCGCACGCAACGGCGCCCAGAACGCTATGGTCAAACTCCTCGACACGAAAGCAGTGGGTGAGGCCATCTTCAGCCGGTCGCTGCAGTCGCCCCGTTCCCGCGCCCCCAAAGCCGCTGTCAACACGGCTGATACCTACAAGGGCGTCGGACTGTTCAATGAAGTTTGTTTCCCCTCCGACGGCGAACGCCACGCGCTCGTGATTCTGGTGCAATACTCCGACGTAAAATTCACCACTAACAACGCCGGCGACTATTTCAACCGCTTCCTCAACGAGGAGGGATTCAGCGACAACGGTGCCACCGGTTCAGTCCGCGACTTCTATGTCACCGGTTCCGCCGGCCATTTCCGCCCGCATTTCGACCTCTATGGACCCGTGACCCTCAAAAACCGCCGCAGCTACTATGGCGGAAATGATTCATGGGGTGCCGACCTCCGTCCTTGTCACATGGTGCGCGACGCTTGTCAGCTGCTCGATGATGAAATCAACTTCGCCGACTACGATCTGGATAACGACGGATATGTGGACAATGTTTATGTCATCTACGCAGGACAGGGCGAAGCCGACTACGGCAGTGCTGAATGTATCTGGCCCCACCGCTGGAGTCTCAGCGCCGACAATGTGTCTTGCACTCTCGACGGCAAACGCATCGAGAATTACGGCTGCTGCAACGAATGGGGCGACGACCGTGTGACAGGCATCGGCACTTTCTGCCATGAATTCGCTCACGTGATGGGCCTTCCCGACCTTTATGCCACCACGTACAACACAGCGACAAGCCTCACACCCGGGTCGTGGAGCGTGATGGACTACGGTCCTTACCTCAACGACGGCCGCACTCCTCCCACATTCTCCGCTTTCGAACGAAATGCATTGGGATGGATAGATCTTACAGAGCTTAATCAGGCCGCTACCGTATCGCTCGAAAACATCCACGATTCCAATCAGGCTTGCATAATACCCACAGACAAAAACAACGAGTTCTTCCTGCTTGAAAACCGTCAGAACACCGGCTGGGACAAATATCTCCCCGGCCACGGCATGCTCATCTGGCACATCGACTATGACAAGCAGACATGGAACAGCAATACTGTCAATAACACCGCCAACCATCAGCGTGTCGACATCGAGGAAGCCAACGGACTATCGGACAATACCAACGACAATTACATGGCCGGATATGCTTTCCCTGGCACCTCGCGTGTGACATCTTTCACTTCCGAGACCAAGCCCGCCCTGAAAACATGGAGCGGCTCGGCCATCGACGTGCCCATCACCTCCATTTCGGAAGTTGCAGGCGTAATCACATTCGACGTTTGCGGTGGTGTGGCCGAACTTGACGCACCCGAAGTATCTGTTTCCGATATCACTTCGACATCCTTCACCCTCAACTGGGACTATATCCGTGGTGCCGAGAAATACATCGTGACCGTTACCGGTCCGGATAACAAGCCCGTACAGGCCGAGACAGACCAGAACACCTATACTGTGAAATATCTGTCATGCGAGACCGCGTACACCGCCACTGTCCGTGCGATTAAAGGCGACTTCGGTTCGGACGAATCCGCAGCTGTTCAGGTTACAACAGCCGAATACTCTTTCCAGTGGTCTTTCCCCGGTGTTCAGCCTGCCACCAACGTATCTCCGAGCGGTTTCACCGTGAACTGGGACGCCATGGAAGAAGCCGTGGACTATCGCCTCACAGTCCTTGCCAGCCGTCCGGTCAGCGAGGAATCCCAGACCTGCGAGTTTGGGACATCCAACAAGCTCATTTCTACAGAAGGCTGGACCACTACGGCCACCGACCTCTATGAATCCAAGGATTATGTAGGCGAGGCAGTACCCTCTCTCAAACTGGCCAAACACGGATTGTATCTCTGCTCGCCGGTATTCGAAAAGAATCTCGTCGATGTGAAATTCTGGTATCGCGGCGCAGGTGCTCACGCGTCCAACTATCTCGAGGTTGAGGTTCGTGCCGACGAAGACTCCGAATGGGTGCTCATGAAGAAGGTGCAACCGCTCGTGATCTCGAAAGGCGGCGAGACTGTCACAGTGTCAGATATCCCCGCGGGAATGCATCAGGTACGCATCGTGTACTACAAACCTAACAACGGTAATGTGGCCATCGACGACGTTTACGTGACACTTGGCGGAAACGCACTCGCCTACCATGCCGACTATAACGCGAAGTCGGTGGGCAACGTACTCTCTCACACAGTGGAGGTTGCCGCTTCACGCGCAGCCGCCGATGATGACGACGCTCCCTCGATGTTCTACAGCCTCTATGCAATGAACGCCAAAGGCGAAAAATCCTACTCGTCTCCCCTCACCGAAGTGAAACTGTCTGGAGGCAACGTGACCGAAGTTATCGTGGTGCCCGTTGACAGCGATACCGAGATGCCCGAACTTTACGACCTCGGCGGACGCCGCATCGCCGACCGCCCCGCAGCAGGTATATATCTGCTCCGTCAGGGTTCTAAAGTCACCAAAGTGCTCGTGAAATAATCCTCTGACAAAACATTACGAGAAAGACAGACGCGCGGAATCCGCACGTCTGTCTTTTTATTTTGTCATTATGCAGTTTTTTGTTACCTTTGCTCAATCTTAAAAATTTCCGCAAAAAAAATGAAAAGTCTTATCGCGATAGCGGCAACCTTTGCCTCATTAGCCGCCGGTGCCCAGACCCCGGCCGACTCCACCGCCACAGATTCCGTCCAAGGATTCATATTCACCGATGTCATTTCCGTTCCGGGCACATCTGTCAAGAATCAGCATCGCTCCGGCACTTGCTGGTGTTTCTCGGGAGCTTCTTTCGTGGAAAACGAGATACGCAAGAATGGCGGCGACTCGCTTGACCTTTCTGAGATGTTCGTAGTCCGCAAATGCTATGATGAAAAGGCCGACCGTTATGTGCGCATGTACGGCGAAACCGCCTTCAGCCCCGGCGGCTCTGTTATGGACGTACCCTATGTCATTGCCAAATACGGCATCGTGCCTGAGGACGCTTATCCGGGCCTCAACTACGGTGAGGAAAACCACACTCACGGCGAATATCACGGTGCGCTCGAAGGTCTGGTGAAAAACGTGGTAAGCAAGCCCGACCGTAAGATTACAACCGCATGGCGTCGCGCTTTCGACGGCATTCAGGATGCTTATCTGGGCGAAGAACCTCAGACATTCACCTCGGGCGGAAAGACCTATACACCCCGCTCCTATGCCGATGCCCTTCCCTTCGATGCCGACGACTATATTCTCGTCACCTCGTTCACTCATCATCCGTTCTACAAACCTTTTGTGCTCGAAGTGGCCGACAACTGGCTCTGGGCCGATTATCAGAACGTACCCCTGGACGAATTGAAGGCCATTGTTGACAACGCTCTCGAGAACGGTTATTCCGTGCTTTGGGCCGCTGATGTCAGCGAAGGCGGCTTCAAATGGACTGATGGCGTGGCTCTCATGCCCAAAGGCAAGGAGGAAGGAGACATGACCGGAACCGAACTGGCCCGTTGGGTGACCCTCAGCACGCGCGAACGTCAGGCTGAAAAATATGACTTCAAGGAACCGGTCCCTGAAATCGAAGTGACTCAGGAGCTCCGTCAGGAGATGTTCGACTCTCAGGAAACCACTGACGACCACGGAATGGTGATCGAGGGCACTGCCACCGATCAGAACGGCAACCGATACTATAAGGTCAAGAACTCATGGGACACCAATCAGAAATACGGCGGCTATCTGTACGTGTCCGAGCCTTATTTCCTTGCAAAGACAGTTGACGTGATGGTGAACAAGAAGGCCGTTCCCAAAGACATCGCACGCAAGCTGGGCCTAAAATGATCGCCTGATGACTCAGATAGGGATTTTGTCGGACACCCACAGCTGCTGGGACGACCGTTTCGTCACGCATTTTGCCGGATGCGATGAAATCTGGCATGCAGGCGACATCGGATGCCTCGACACGCTCCGGCGGTTGCAGGCCATCGCGCCCGTCAGAGCCGTCAGAGGCAACATCGACCACGGCCCGCTGCTGCGCGAATGTCCCGAAATACAGTCGTTCCGGGTGGAGGACGTAGGGGTGTGGATGACTCACATCGGCGGCTACCCCGGACATTATGCCCCGGGCGTGCGACGCATGATGATCGACGCGCGTCCTAAGCTTATGATTGCCGGACACAGCCATATCCTGAAGGTGATGTACGACAACGAACTCGACCTCCTGCACATCAATCCCGGAGCCGCGGGTTATCATGGCTGGCAGAAGCAGCGCACATTGCTGCGCCTGAAAATCGACGGACAGAATATTTCCGACCTTGAAGTAATTGAATTGGGAAAAGGATGAAAAAAATATTGGTAATCTTGATAGCGCTCACCGCGCTGGCGGCCTGCAAAACCTCTGAGGCCAATTACCGCGCTGCATACGAACGCGCCGCGGGCGCCCGCGATGGAGCCGACCCGCTCGAAGGCACCATATACGGGGCATCGCGTCGCTACACCCCGCAGGCCACCGTCACCCTGAACGGCGACACAGCTCTCGAGCGCACTATTCGTGTCAAAGTCACGGATGAGGGGGGCGGCATTCGCGAAAGTCTCAAGCCGTTCAGTGTTGTCGTAGGAGGCTTCAAACAGCTGTTCAACGCACGCTCGATGCGCGAACGTCTGGCCGACAACGGCTATTCCTCCGCATTCGTTGTCGAAACCGGCGAACCATACTACTATATCATACTCTCCTCATATCCCAATCGTGCCGAAGCTATGTCAGCCCTGTCAGCAGCACGTGAAGCAACTCTGCCGGTGCCGATGAAAGGTGAGTATCCTTTTATCCTATACTGTCCGCGATGAAGGATTCGTCCGGTGCGCTCCGGCTTCTAATACCCGCGGCGGTATGTATAACCGCGATATGTATATGGCTTATCTGCTCAACCGAACCACAAGAAAAAGCCGCAAGCACGAAATACGAACTTGCCGCTGACTCGGTGCGCTCGATCTGCTCACGCGCTTCGAAGTTCATTGATGAGGCTCCGAATTCCGAATCTCACGCTGACATCCCCGGCGACCTATACATCGAGGCCAAAATTCTCATTGACAGTGCCCGGAGATTATGTCTGCGTAACGGCGTACCCCCTACTCTTCCTGACAGTCTCAATCGCCGGCTGTTACCCAAACTACATGCGGTGCGCACATCAATCATCGCCCGACTAAAAGTGGTGGAGGGAATCCCTGCCGCCGAAACGCCCCTGCGCACCCGCCTTACCGAAATCGACTCTGTAATCTCAGAAAATCAGAATTATCAAAGTCTTTATAGGTAGTTATAAAAATAATAGGACTACTCCACCAAAGATTATAAGGAACACAAACGGACTTGATACCATATCGAGAAAATTCAGGAAACTCTTGCCTGACAAACGGCATGACCCCTGTCCTCAAATTCATTGCTTGACCGGGGGAAATGGTTCCTTTAGAGTTAAACGGGATTCCATTCAGCACTATCAACGGTTGGAGTCTGTTCAAATTAGTGATTTCCACAATACCGCTAAAATCAGAAAAGCCTGCCGTCTTACGCGCAACAATACTCTCAATCGAATGAGGATATACCCACCTCAACGCTTCATATGCATAAATAGCGGCACTATCGCCTTGCATCTGTTCTATCGTATAATTGAATATGGAATCGGTGAGTGCTACACCGTCCACCACCCAGAGAACAGGTTTTGATTCAACCTGATTTTCTGCGGAGTAAACGACTCTATAGAGTGACATTATCATTATAAAGGTGAGTATAAATACACGCATAATAATAAAAAAATTAAAGGAATTTACGGTCTCACAAAGTTAAGAAGAATTTTTCATAAAACAACTTTTCTGTTTTTGGCAAAGCATTTATCACGACCGTTCAATATTTTATTAGACTCGTCGGATATTATCGCATTTTTTTGCGTAACTTTGCGCGGTTAAAGTGTCATGAAACTTCTACGTCAGGCCATTCGCTCGTTTTTTGTGACGGCTCTGCTGCTCGCAGTGGTGCTCCCGGCCGTGTTGTTTGTGGTTCTGTCCACCCCAATGGCTCAGAAAAAGGTGCGTATGCTGGCGATTGAACGATTGACCGAACTTCTTGGTACGGAAGTGGCCATAGGCTATATAGATTACCATCCTTTCAATACGCTCGAAATAAGCGACATCACTGTAGCCGACCCCGCACGTCCGGGCATAAACGCTCTGACCATAGGACGGGTTTCGGCGCGTTTTGAATTACTCCATTTCATCCGTACCGGTCGGCTTAATTTCGACTATGCCGTGCTGTTCGCGCCTCAGGTGCGGCTGTGGCGCGAGACTGAAGGCGCACCTCTCAACATACAGTCCATAATCGACCGATTTCAACCGTCCGACCCGAACAAGCCTCCGACACGCTTCAATCTGGCCATAAGCACACTGATTATCCGCCAGGGGCACGTAAGCTATACTGTAGCTGACGCGCCATTGACGCAGGGACAGTTCAACCCACGCCATATCGACATTGACCGCCTTTATCTGCACGCATATCTCCGCGAGGCCACTCAAGACGGCGGGGCGGTTGATCTTGAGGCTCTGTCGTTCACGGAAAGCGCAGGATTCCGACTTGAGAATCTGACGGCCAACGTGAGGGCCGATTCCACATCGCTGGCTATTGAAAATTTCCGTGTGGAACTGCCGGGGTCGCAGCTCGCTTTAACTCCGATTGACATTAAGACTGATGGCTTAAAAAACATCGGTACGGCTCTTCGTGATGCACGGTTACGCATCGCCACTGCCGAAACTGCTACCGTCAGCACAGCAGACTTCTCATCCTTTGTTCCCCGGCTAAAGGACCTCGGACTCACCGCCGCGCTGGATTTTGATCTGAGAGGTACGGTTTCGCGTGCCGAATTATATAAGTTCAGCCTTTCAGTTCCGGAGGGTTTGGATCTTTCCCTCACCGGAAGCGTCGACCGGGTGATGTGTCCGGATTCTGTTTCGGGTGAAATTGAAATTCGCAATCTTAGCGTCCGCCCGGGAATCGCGTCTCGGCTTTCGTCATTTACCGGTCAAAAATCGGCAGCTGCGGTCGAACGCATGCTTCCGATCACTTTGCATGGGCGCGCTGAAGGTTCATCGAAACGTCTGTGGGCGGCAATTAATATCGACGGAGCTCCGGGACACGTGGTGCTCGACGGCGACATCATATCTCATGACAGATTCCGCACCTTCAAAGCCACGGCCGATGCGGACGTGCGGGAGTTGCATCTAAACACACTCGCAAACCGGGCCGATCCGGGTGTGCTGACCGGCTCTGTCACGGCCGAGGTAACTGCAAACGGAAAGGCTGTAACGGACGGTCACGTTCACATCGACATTTCCCGGGCCGAACTTCCCGGCCACATATTCAAGGATATCGACGCCACGGCTTCTATGACGCCTGACGGGATAACTGTCGAACTGCAATCCGCCGACCCGGACGCCGACATGAGCCTGTCAGGCAAAGGCGATTTGCAAGGACGGGAAAAATGGATAGCCGCGGAATGGGACATACGCCGTTTGCGCCCCGAAGTGCTCGGCAAAACGGTTCTTCGCCCCGGATTGGAATGTTCGGGCAGCGGAAAAGTGGACCTGAGGGGTTCGAACTTTGACAACATCAACGGTACACTTTTGCTGACCGACTGGATGTTGCGCGCCGGTGACGAATCTCTGCCATTGCACTCGCTGACGGTTGATGCCGTAGCCGACGCATCGTCATACAGGAGCATCACGTTCAATTCCGATTATCTGAGCGGAACGCTCACCGGATGCTTTACGCCAAGTTCGCTGATGCCTGAAATCACAGGCATGGCCGCCACGGTAAGTCCGGCATTGCTTGACGTTCCTGAAAGCGGCCCCGCTTCCGGGGATAATATCTTCACCCTCGTTCTGACCACCGACAACTCAGAACCGCTGTGCCGTTTCCTGCATTTACCGATTCTGGCGGTCTACCCTGCTGAAATTCTTGCCGAAGTAAATTCATCGGAGGGAATCGCGTGGCTCACCGCCGACGCACCCTACCTTGTTCAAGGTGATAAGATAATAGAAAACACGCTGGTCAACGCCACCGTCAACTCAGCCGAAGGCCGCGGACTGCTCTACCTCACAACTCTCATGCCGACCAAAAAGGGTCCGATGACAGCCGTCGTAGGAGTGACGGGCACCTCCGACACATTCGACACACACATTGACTGGACGATCGACCGCCAGATTCCACTCAACGGCACCATTCCGCTGTCAACCACCCTGAGCCGCAACAAAGAGTCAGGCGATCTGTGTGTATCTACACGCCTGCGCGACGGTCAGATAAATTTCGGCGATGATGTATGGAATATCTCACCGGGAGCCATCGACTGGTGCGACCGGGTGCTCCGCATCGACAATTTCGCACTCAAGGCCGGCGCACAGCAAATCGCTATAAACGGTTCGGCGTCCGAGACGGCAAACGATTCCCTCACGGTGAGTCTTGACAGTATTCATCTCGTATCCATATTCGAGACTCTGGAAATCGACAACGCCCTCATAGGGGGCACCGCCACCGGTACTTTCACGGCGACAAACGCGCTGTCTCCGCTCCCGCAACTCTCCACCTCCGATCTGCATGTGGACAGCATATCATATAATTATTGTACAATAGGAAACGCGGACATCAAAGCCGGATGGGACAACGAGGCGAAAGCGTTCATGCTCGACGCCGACATCCGCAACTTCCAAGATCAGCCGTCGCACATTTTCGGTCACATCTTCCCCACCACAGAAAGTCTTGACCTGAATTTCGAGGCCACGCATGTGCCTGTCGGTTTCATGCAGCCGTTCATGGCCGCGTTCGCATCAGACATATCCGGATATGTTTCCGGCGAAGCAAGGCTCTTCGGCACATTCAAGGACATCGACATGACAGGCGATGTCTATGCCGACTCGCTCCGGCTGCGCATCGACTTCACCAACACATATTACACGGCGAGCGACTCGATACACGTGCGTCCCGGTGTAATCCGCCTCGAGGACATTACCATACGCGATACCAGAGGCAATACCGCAAGCCTTAACGGCATCCTGACCCATCAGGCATTCCACTATCCGGAGTTTGACTTCCATGTGACGGATGCACGCGATTTCCTATGCTACGACGTTACCGAAAAAATGAACCCCGACTGGTACGGCACAGTGTACGGCAACGGCGGAGCCACCGTGTCGGGCAAGCCGGGTGTGATCAACATAGGCGTGAACATGACCACCTGCCCGGGATCCACTTTTACTTTCGTGCTGAACGATCGTCTGGACGCCGAACAGTATTCTTTCATCACTTTCAATGACGCTACGGAATATTCGTCCGAAGAAATACTTCTCTCACAGGATGACACTCCCGAACTCGTCCAGGAAATCAGACGCAGACTGTCGGCGGGCGACGGCGACGCCGCATCAAACTATATAATGGATATCCGCGCCGACATCACTCCGCAGGCCCAGATCAATCTGGTGATGGACCCCGTCGGGGGCGACTGTATCCGCGCCAACGGCACAGGCGATCTCCGCATGTATTACGACGCGCAAGAGAACGACCTCCGGATGTACGGAACCTACACCCTCGACCGTGGCAGCTATAACTTCACGCTTCAGGACATCATCATCAAGGACTTCACCATCAATCCCGGCAGCTCGATAGCGTTCCGGGGCGATCCATACTCGGCGACACTTGATCTCGAGGCCGTCTATCAGGTGAACGCGAACCTCTCGGACCTCGACGAGTCATTCGCACGCGACAAAGACCTCAATCGTACGAATGTGCCGGTGCAGGCCGTCATGAAAGTGACCGGAGACATGCGCCAGCCTGACCTCGCATTCGATCTCGCGTTTCCGACTCTCGCTTCGGACACCTACCGAAAAGTACGGTCAATCATATCCACCGACGACATGATGAACCGACAGATAATCTATCTGCTCGCGCTCAACCGCTTCTACACGCCGGAATATATGGCTTCGACAACCAAGGGCAACGAACTGTTCTCCGTGGCGGCGGGCACCATCTCCAGCCAGCTGTCGTCGATGCTCGGCAAACTCAGCGAGCACTGGAGCATCGCACCTAACCTGCGCAGCGACCGCGGCGACTTCTCCGACCTTGAGGTCGACCTCGCCCTATCAAGCCGCCTGCTGAACAACCGCCTGCTTTTCAACGGCAACTTCGGCTACCGTGACAAGAGTCTGAACACAAATCAGTTCATAGGCGACTTCGACCTGGAATATCTGCTGAATCCGAGCGGCATCTGGCGACTGAAGGCTTACAATCGTTACAACGACCAGAACTACTATCTGCGTTCGGCACCGACGACTCAGGGGGTGGGAATAATGTTCCGGCGCGACTTCGACTCTCTTTTCTCCAGAAAAAAATCGCAAGAAAAGAAATAGAACGAACCATTTTCAAAAGCCGTTGTTATAATGTCATAAAACTAACTTATAAACACTACTGCAATGGCTGAAACAAAAAGCATCAAAGGTACAAAAACCGAAGCTAATCTCGTAATCTCCTATCTCGCCGAAAGCGCGGCTTATACACGTTATACATATTATGCCCAGCAGGCCGACAAAGAAAACTATTATCCTATCGGTCAGATCTTCCGTGAAACAGCCGACAACGAACTGCACCACGGTAAAATATTCTTCAAATATCTTCAGGGCGGTTCAGTGACCGTACCCGTGACAGCCGACGCAGGTGTTATCGGCACCACAGCCGAGAACCTCCTCATCGCCGCCAACGAAGAACAGTCTGAAGGCGTCGACCTCTACGAAGGTTTCGCCAAAGTGGCTGAAGAAGAAGGATTCGACGATATCGCCGCACACTTCCGCGCAATCGCTACAGTCGAAAAACGTCACGAAGCACGTTTCCGTCATTATCTCCAGCAGGTAAACGACGGCACGGTTTGGAAACGCGATACCCCGATCAAATGGCAATGCCTCGTATGCGGATACATCTATGAAGGCACCACACCTCCCGATGTATGCCCGGCATGCAACCACCCCTACCAGCACTACATGGCTCTTGATTACGACAATCTCTAAAAAACTACCGATACAGACATTCGGGGCGATATACATGATGCGTATATCGCCCCGAATGTCTGTATCGGCGTGAAGCCGCTGACAATCAGTCGATTCCGGGAGAAGATTCCACATATGCGCAGGGAGAGTGGAGCAAGGCGGATTTTTTTGGAAAAATAATTGGCGAAAAATTTCCGTAATTCAAATTTTGGGGTTAAATTTGCGGAGTGATAATTACTATTTTTGTTACCCTGATCCAAACGTAAATATTATGGCTACCAAAAAGCTCAAGATCCGCGACCTGACACTTCGCGACGGCCAGCAGTCGCTGTTTGCCACCCGCCTTCCGCAGGCTGAGATAGACAAACTGTTGCCTTACTACAAAAACGCCGGTTTCTACATCATGGAAGTGTGGGGCGGCGCCGTGCCCGACTCGGTGATGCGCTATCTGGACGAATCGCCGTGGAATCGCCTGCGTTCCGTTTCGAAAGAGATGGAAGGGGTGTCGCTGTTGTCGGCCCTCTCACGCGGACGCAATCTGTTCGGTTATGTCCCTTACCCCGATGACGTGCTGCGCGGATTTTATGCCGAAGCCATCAAGAACGGTCTGAACGTGATGCGTATTTTCGACGCGCTCAACGATATCGACAATGTAAAGAACTCCATAAAGATGATCAACGAGCTTGGTGGCATCGCAGACGGCGCCGTATGCTACACCGTAGACCCCAAAGTTCCCGAAGCTCCCAAACCCGGATTCTTCGCACGTCTGTTCGGCAAGAAAGCGGAAGAGCCTGAAAAGATCTTCACTGATGAATATTTCGTGGATAAGGCCAAGGAGATGGAACGTCTCGGAGCCAAAATCATCACACTTAAGGATATGGCCGGTCTGGTGACACCCTCGCGCGCCGCATCCATTATCTCCAAACTGAAAGCAGCCCTTACAGTGCCCGTGGACTTCCACACACACTGTACCCCCGGCTACGGTCTTGCATCGTCAATAATGGCCATCCTCAACGGAGTGGACATTCTAGACACGAACATCTGGTGGTTCGGCGGAGGCTCTGCCGCTCCGGCCATCGAACTGGTGTACCTGTTCACCCAGAAGATGGGAGTTGAAATCGAAGCCAACATGGAGGCTGTGACCGAAATCCGCGACCGCCTGCTCGACGCCCGCAAGGTGCTCGCACCCTTCGACCTCAACAAAGACCACATGCCGCGTCCGTTCAATCCGCTCACCGACAAAGTGCCCGCCGAGGTTGACGCACAGATCGACCGCGCCATCGCAGCAGCAAAATCCGGCGATGAAGAGACACTGCTTGACGCATGTCACAAAGTAGAACAGTATTTCGGCTTCCCGAAACCCAACGAACTTGTCAAGAATGCAGAAGTTCCCGGAGGCATGTACTCCAACATGGTAGCCCAGCTCAAGGCGCTGCATGCCGAAGACCTGCTCGAGGACGCCATGGCACTCATCCCGATGGTGCGCCGCGATGCCGGTCTGGTGCCTCTGGTAACACCCACATCGCAGATCGTAGGCGCCCAGGCTGTCAATGTGGCTCTTGACCGCAAGAAAGGGCAGCCCGACTATTCCAACTGCTCCAACCAGTTCATCTCGCTGGTTAAAGGCGAATACGGCCACACTCCGGTGGCAATCGATCCGGCGTTCCGTGAAAAAATCACAGGTTCCGCGGTCGAGAAGCCCTATGACGTGAATTCATACCGTGCACCCGAGAATCCCAAACTTGACGAACTCGGTGGCACACCGTTAGCTGCCAACACCGAGGAAGAACTGCTCCTGGCACTGCTGCCCACAGTGGCCAACGGATTCCTGAAACGCCGCCGCCAGGAAGAACACGCAGCCAAAGCGCCTGCTGCAACCGAGGCTCCCAAAGCCGAAGAAAAGCCCGCTGCAGCAGTAGAACCTATCACGGGTCCCGTGCTTAAAGCACCCATGGGCGGCCGCGTGGTGGAAATCAAGGTGAAACCGGGTCAGGAAATCAAGAAGAACGATGTGCTGATGGTGTACGAAGCCATGAAGATGGAAAACGACATCTACGCCGAAACCGCCGGCAAAGTGAAACGCATCCTCGTGGCTCCCGATGATGTAGTGAACACAGATCAACCCCTTATCGAATTCGAATAAACACGATAACCGACAACAGATATTGGCAGCCCGACAGCGGCTGCCAATATTTATAGACCCGGTTCCCCAATATTTGTTAACGCTGAGGCTTATCCGTGGCAATGGAAACTTATGCCACGGATAAGTAAGAATAATGATGTATATGTAAG
>CAMWNG010000015.1 GCA_947175575.1 uncultured Bacteroidales bacterium
TGCATAACGCTTGACCGCCTCAGCGTTAACAAATATTGGGGAACCGGGTCTAATAAAATATTAAAAAATCAAAACAAGGCTTTTTGAGGTAGAAAACGGCCAATTTATAGGCCTAATTTTCCATAATTGTTGGAGTTAAATTCGTACCTTTGCACTTGATTTGCCGGGCGCATACCGTCCGGACGTCTGCTATGATAGAAACAACAAGATATATACAGTAATAATTTATGAAGCGTAATGTTCTTTCACTGAGCTGCATGGCATCCTCGTTGGTGCTCGCAGGCCTCCTCGGTTCCTGCTCCAAGGAACAGGCCGCCCCGCAGGCTCAGATTCCGTCGCTGAAAGTGGTCACTGTCGAGACCGCAGACGCCCAGCTGTTCAATTCCTATCCCGCCATTCTAAAAGGCAAGACAGACATCGACATCCGTCCGCAGGTAAGCGGATTCATCACAAAAGTATGCGTTGACGAAGGCCAGCATGTGGTCAAGGGACAACCGCTGTTCATCATTGACCAGGTGCAGTTCCAGGCTGCTGTCGATCAGGCGCAGGCCTCTGTAAATGCCGCACGCACTGCCGTAGCCAACGCCAAAATCACAGCAGACAACAACCGTCAGCTCTACGACCGCAACATCATTAGCGAAAATGCCTGGCAGATCAGCGACAACCAGCTCCGTCAGGCGCAGGCTTCACTCGCTCAGGCCGAAGCCGCACTCACCTCAGCCAAGAAAAACCTCAGCTACACCACCGTCACCGCTCCGAGCGACGGCGTGGTAGGTTCTATCCCCTCGCGCGAAGGTTCGCTCGCTTCGCCATCGTCCGCACAGCCTCTCACCACCATCAGCGACAACTCGCAGATGTACGCCTATTTCTCTCTCACCGAGAAAAATCTGCTTGAGATGACTGATAACGGCACCAAGGCCATCACCAAGGTACTGGAACAGATGCCTCCGGTTCGCCTCGTGCTCGCCGACGGCACAGAATATCCCATGGAAGGTAAAGTCGCCACCATCTCAGGCGTGATCGACAACTCAACCGGTTCGGCTTCGGCGCGTGCCCTGTTCCCCAACCCCTCGGGAATGCTCCGCAGCGGCAACACAGGTCGCGTTCTGATTCCTGTGACTGCTCCCGACGCCATATCCATCCCGCAGAAGGCTACGTTCGAGGTTCAGGATCTCCGTTATGTCTATGTGCTTAACGACAGCAACATGACCGTCACCACCCCCATTCAGGTGCTGAGCCTCAACGACGGCAAGAACTTTGTGGTGACCGACGGTCTCAAACCCGGCGACCGTGTGGTTGTCGAAGGCATCGGCACGTCCGTTCGCCCCGGTATGCCCGTCAACCCTGTAGAGGCTGAATAAACCGAAACAATCCCTTTCAGTAGAACTTAGCAATGAAACTCGATACATTCATCAACAGACCGGTGCTCAGTACGGTGATCTCCATCTTCATCGTACTGCTGGGTATTCTGGGCCTGGCTTCGCTGCCCATCACCCAATACCCCGACATCGCACCCCCTACGGTCCAGGTGTCCACCACCTACAGTGGTGCGAACGCTCAGGCCGTGCTTAACTCGGTGATACAGCCCCTCGAAGAGTCAATCAACGGTGTGGAAGGCATGGATTACATCACCTCCACCGCCACGAACAACGGTTCAGCCACCATCACGGTGACCTTCAAGCAGGGCTATAACGCGGACATGGCTGCCGTGAACGTGCAGAACCGCGTTTCGGCCGCCACCAACCTCCTCCCCTCGGAGGTGAACCAGGTGGGCGTTACGACCACAAAACGCCAGACCTCGATGCTCGTGGGTGTCGCTCTTGTAGACACCACCGACGCCTACACCGAGGAGTTCCTCGACAACTATATGAAGATCAACATCATCCCTGTGCTCCAGCGCGTCTCGGGCGTAGGTGACGTGATGTGCTTCGGTGCCGACTACTCCATGCGCGTATGGCTCAAACCCGAAGTAATGGCTCAGTATAACCTGATGCCCGCTGACGTGGCTGCGGCTCTGGCAGAACAGAACCTCGAGGCCGCTCCCGGTGCGTTCGGCGAACAGGGCGACCAATCGTTCCAGTACATCATGCGCTACCGCGGCCGTCTCACCACTCCGGAAGAATTCGGCGACATCGTCATCCGCGCATATCCCAACGGTGAGGTTCTTCGCCTGCGCGATGTGGCGGAGACTGAACTCGGCCGTGTGACCTACGGTTTCCACAACACCACGAACGGCCACCCCGCAAGTATGGCCATGGTGTTCCAGACCGCAGGCTCCAACGCTACTCAGATCATCAAGGACGTGCTCAAGCAGGTGGACAATCTCAAAAAGGATCTGCCTTCGGGTCTTGAGTTCGTGATTCCGATGAACAACAACGAATTCCTCTATGCCTCGATCGGCAACGTGCTCCGCACCCTCATCGAGGCATTCGTGCTGGTGTTCCTCGTGGTGTTCGTGTTCCTTCAGGACCTCCGCTCCACCCTCATTCCCGCCATCGCTATCCCTGTGGCTCTTATCGGCACGTTCTTCATGCTGAAGATCATCGGCTTCTCCATCAACCTCATCACTCTTTCGGCTCTGGTGCTTGCCATCGCCATCGTGGTCGATGACGCCATCGTGGTGGTCGAAGCCGTGCACGCCAAACTCGACCAGGGCTACCGTTCGGCCCGTAAGGCTTCGATCGACGCCATGAGCGAGATCGCCACGGCGCTTGTGTCCATCACGCTCGTCATGATGCTGGTGTTCATTCCGGTATCGTTCATGCCCGGCACAGCAGGCGTGTTCTACCAGCAGTTCGGCCTCACGATGGCCATAGCCATCGGTTTCTCGGCCATCAACGCGCTGACACTCTCGCCCGCGCTGTGTGCGCTGTTCCTCAAGCCGAAAGACTCGGAGGAGTCGCTGCGCGAACGTCTGGGCAAGGCATACTCCGCCACAGGCGAGGTAATCAAAGAGAAATACAAACGCTCCTTCGGCCTTAATTTCCCGCCGGTAATCACCCTTATACTTCTCCTTGCGACGGTCGTGTTCCTCGTACTCGACTGGTACACGTTCGAGAACGTAGTCGAGAGTTCAATCGCATGCGCCGTAGCTCTGCTTGCTGTGTTAGGACTGTTCGGCAAACGGTTCCAGAACGCCTTTGAACATGGTTATGAAAAGCTGCTCGGCGTTTACCGCCGCATGGTGTCGTTCATGGGTCGTCACCGTCTGGCTTCGTTCGCCACAGTAATCGTGGCTGTTGTCGTTCTTGTATGGCTGATGATGCGCACGCCTTCGGCTATGGTGCCTGACGAGGACACCGGCTTCATGTTCGGCATGGTGGACATGCCCGCCGGAACATCGCAGGAGCGTACAACCGAAGTGCTCAAACAGCTTGAACAGATCGTGCTCACCGAACCTGCCGTCAACATCGTGCAGGTCATCAACGGCTATTCGTTCCTCGCCGGCCAGGGCGCTACATACGGCACCCTGCTCATCAAGCTCAAACCCTGGAGCGAACGCAGCAAGGATGAAAGTGTCACAAACGTGATCCAGCGTCTGTTCGCGAAAACCTCGGCGGTAAAAGACGGACGTGTGTTCTTCGTGGCTCCGCCAATGATCACCGGTTACTCCGTGACCAACGGTTTCGAGCTCAAGATGCAGGACAAGACGGGCGGCGACATCAACAAGTTCTTCGCCGTGACGCAGGCGTTCCTCGGAGCCCTCAACCAGCAGCCGGAAATCAGCATGGCGTATACGACCTTCAATCCGTCGTTCCCGCAATACCTCATCGACATTGACGCAGCCAAGGCCAAACAGGCCGGACTGAGCCCGCAGACCATCCTCTCCACCCTGCAAGGCTACTACGGCGGCATGTACGTCTCGAACTTCAACCGTTTCGGCAAGATATACCGAGTGATGATGCAGGCTAATCCCGAAGCTCGCGTAAGCCCGGAGACTCTGAAGAACATCAAGGTGCGCAACGGCTCCGAGATGGCTCCCATCGAGAACTTCGTGAAACTCACACGCGTCTATGGTCCTGACCTGCTCAACCGCTTCAACCTGTTCAACTCGATCAGCGTGACCGGTTCACCCGCTCCGGGCTACTCGACCGGCGACGCCATCGAGGCCGTGAACCGCGTGGCCAACGAGACTCTGCCTTCGGGCTATGGTTTCGAGTATGCCGGTATGACCCGCGAGGAGGCCGGTTCGGATTCGAGCAGCTCGACAGCCACCATCTTCGGCCTCTGTCTGCTCTTTGTCTATCTGCTCCTCTCGGCGCAGTACGAATCTTATCTGCTGCCCTGGGCTGTTATCCTTTCGATTCCCTTCGGTCTGATGGGTGCGTTCATCGGCGCGGATATCTTCAGCATCACCAATAACATCTACCTGCAGATCGCGCTGATCATGCTCATAGGCCTGTTGGCCAAGAACGCCATCCTCATTGTGGAATTCGCACTCGAACGCCGCATGACCGGCATGAGCATCTTCAACGCGGCCGTGGCCGGCGCTGCCGCCCGTCTCCGTCCTATCCTTATGACCTCGCTGGCCATGGTGATCGGTCTTCTCCCGATGATGCTCTCGTCCGGTGTCGGTGCCAACGGCAACCGCGCCCTGGGCACAGGCTCTGTCTTCGGCATGCTCATCGGCATGGTGCTTCAGGTGCTGGTGGTTCCGGCTCTCTTCTGCATCTTCCAGGCTATTCAGGAGAAGTTCCGTCCCATCCGTTGGAAGAATGAAGAGGAAGGCGGTAACATCCAGAACGAAATCGAACAGTACGCACGTTAAACAAATCCCGCACGCAGGCTCACGGGTCTGCGTGCGGACATCATAAATCTTATGAAATTCATAGCTAAAGCAGCCCTCGGCGTTGTGCTCGCCGCCTCGATGACAGGCTGCCACATTTATAAGAAATACGAGACTCCGACCTCTACCGAACTCACGCGACAGTATGCCGAGGCCCTCAGTCAGCAACCCGACTCCACTGCGTTCGGCAATCTTGACTGGCGCCGGGTGTTCACAGATCCCGTGTTGGTGAGTCTCATCGACCGCGCGCTCATCTCCAACACCAATCTGCGCAATGCACAGTTGAACGTGGAAGCGGCGCAGGCGCAGCTCCTCGGTGCCAAACTGGCCTACCTGCCTTCGGTGGCTCTCGCGCCCAACGGAGCCGGAGCTAAATACGCACAGGCTCCCTTCAACTGGACCTACACGATACCCGCACAGGTGTCTTGGGAAATTGACATCTTCGGCAAGCTGCTCAACGGCAAACGAAGCGCGCAGGCGCAGCTTATGCAGACCGAAGCCTACGCGCAGGCCGTACGCTCGCAGATAATATCGGCAGTGGCCACCACCTACTATTCGCTGCTTGCTGTCAATGAGCAGCTCGAGATCAGCCGCCACACCTCGCAGCTGTGGGCCGAGACCGTACGATCCATGCAGGACCTCTTTGAAGCCGGACGCACCAATCAGCCCGCCGTCACCCAGGCCCGCGCCAACTATTACAGCATCCTCGCATCCATCACCGACCTCGAGACGTCCGTAGTTCAGCTCAACAACACCATGTCGCTGCTGCTCAATGAGATGCCGCAGACATGGACTCTCGGACGCGAAGTGGCACTCGAAGTGCCCGAGTTCGCGTCGAAGGGAGTGCCTATGTCTGTGCTCGCCGCACGTCCTGATGTGGCTGCCGCCGAACAGTCGCTTGCCGTGGCCTACTATGCCACAAACTCGGCTCGCGCCGCCTTCTATCCCGGGCTTAACATCACAGCCAACGGCGGTTTCACCAACCTCCTCGGCTCGATGATAAAGAATCCCGGCGACTGGTTCATCCAGCTCGCAGGCTCGCTCACGGCACCCTTGTTCTCGCGCGGACGCAACATCGCCGGTCTCAAGGCGGCTAAAGCTCAACAACAGGCCGCTCTCAATTCGTTCGAGTACACTCTGCTCAGCGCTGCATCGGAAGTGTCCAACGCCCTCACTGCCTATGAAAAATGTAAGGCTAAGGTGGCTCTGCTGGACAAACAGGTGGAAAATCTCGAATCAACCGTGCGCGACACTGAAGATCTCTTCAAATATTCAACAGGCGCAGTTGACTATCTCAACGTACTCACCGCTCAGCAAGGACTCCTGCAGGCACAGATTTCGCGCATCTCCACAGCCCACAACGCCAATCTGGCCGTCATCAACCTCTACCAGTCGATGGGCGGAGGCCGCTGATGTCAATAATTCATCTAAATATAGGCTCGAACATCGCTCCGCGGCATCAGCACCTATCTGCCGCCATCGATGCGCTCAAATCTGAATTCAAAAGCTCCACGGTGAAGGTTTCGACCACTGTCGAATCCGAGCCGTGGGGCTTTGATTCTACAAACCGGTTCCTCAATTGCGGAGTCATGATAGAGACTCCCGAACCGGTCGACCCGTTCACACTCCTCCCGATAACACAAGCATTGGAAAAAAGGTTGGGACTCGGCATAGCCCACCGCAATCCCGACGGTTCATACGCCGACCGCGCATTGGATATAGACATAATCGCCGTAGACCGGCTCCTCGTCACCACACCGCACCTCTCCCTCCCCCACCCCCGAGCGTCAATCCGACCCTTCGTCATGGGTCCACTCACCGAACTCGACCCTGCCACCGCCGCCTGGCTGTCAGAGCTCAAGGATTAGAGCAATCAACGACTCTCAACTAATGTAACAAAAACGCCGGCGCGTGAACGTCGGCGTTTGGTTATTACAGTCGGGAGTTCCCGTTTGTTATAATGCTAAGTCAGATTGTAGCGTACGGTATTTATGATACATATCGAAAACGGGTCCCGGGTGGAGACGGGCATGGGTGCTTGTGTGAAATAAGGTAGGATTTGCCGCATATCGTTGTATGTGATATCCTTGACAAGTATGAATTTTTCAATAGGGGTATCGCCCTGAAGATTATATGGGCAGAAGGGGATGGCTCGAGAGTCAAGATCGGGAATCACATCGGACATTTTTGCTGTCTCGGGCAAGAATCTCCATTTATCGGGATGTTGTCGGCACACGTATTCCTTCATGCTGAAATTTCGCAGTCCCCGAATCACGGAATCATTCAGCGATGTATTGGTGCTGATAATCTCAGGCAAATCGTGTTTTTTTGTGAAATCTTCATATATAGCCTTGATGTTGACGGAGTCGAGCATTTTGTTACGCCAGTCAGAATAGTATAAGTCCAGACGTTCGTTCGACAAGACGGACAGAAAGGGATAAGGTACCTGTGGAGAAAGACGGCTTTGTTCGTCTAACGCGGAGTGATAAAGGGCTATCCAGGCTTCGTTGAACTCCTTGAGATGCATATGTCTGCTCAGGAGCGTAAGACGAAAATCCTCGACATCGCGGATAATGGATCCGTGAATGTGAGCTTTGATGCTCAGGCTGGCCTTATATTGTTGCAGAGAGGTTATTTTATTGGCATGAGATTGTATTTCGTCGCGCAATTGCTGACGGTATCTGCGCCAATTGTAACCGAACGCGCTTAACAGTCCGATAAAAAACGCCGATAAAATTCCGGCTATAACCCAGGGCATAGTGAATTTCGGCATAAGATACACACCTAACCAGGCTAACAAGCAAAATATCCCGGAATAAAGCAGAATCTTTATATAACTGTGTTTGAATTCGGACAGCTTCTGATTCTTAGAGTCTTGCAGTTCATTGATAACGCAATTCGCGTTAAAAATTTCTTCATCAAGGCGAGATTTTGCCTTGTCAATGATTTGTCTTTGGTTGTTTACATTCACCAATGTGGCTACGTTCTGAGACCAGTGTGTCTTCAACCTGGCAGACTCTTCCGCCAGGGTATCGAGTTCGTAATTGTCCTCTTGAATGAGATTTTGGAGAACAGCAGCCTCAATATTAGTGTCGCTCAAGTTGAAATCAAGTGTTTTCTTATCACTCACGACCTCATTTACCTCAGCAGAGGATGTTAGCTGTGTAATGATGCATGCTTGGTTGATGTATTTCCGGGCATAGGAATATGGCATATAACAATAGCCGTTGTCGCCAAACTCACTACCCCATGAATTTCTTACGACCAGGATTTTTTCTTTATCCGAGTAACCGCATATCACCATTGCGTGGCTTCCTTGATCTTCACCTGCATTTAATTCCTTGCGTGACGGCTGTCGGATAAAGCCCTTTCGTGTATCCGAGAACGAGTCGAAGATTTGCACGCCAATTATTACCGGGAAGCCGTCGTTCAGGGCGGATTTGATGTCTTTAAGGTTGGGTTCGACTGTCTTGGCTTCAAGAACCTTACAGTCGGCCGCTTCACCGAAGGCAGCCTCCGAGGGCGCAAGTGTAATAATATCTTCGTTGTAGGGCATACTGACCTCGCGGCATATACCCCGTGTGGTTGCAGCGTTGATGACATCATATAAGGAGGCTCCGATGTCCGCTGCCGCCGTACCGTTGTTCTCCCTTGCGATCCAATACAGGAATGCAGGGCTGTACCGATTATGGCCGGAGCGCATAATTTCTATAACCGACGAAATGGCGAACGCAGCACAGCTTCCTTGTTTACCTTGGTTGCGAACAGGTGCGAACAAGTCTCGCAGATCTATACTCTCCTCCTGAACATCGTGAGGCTCATATGTCAGAGCAAGCGGCTGACTGTCGATCGGAAGGTCAACTTTATATTCTTTGCCGCCAAAATGATACCCTTTGCCATCCAGATGCTTAGCTGTAGAATCTGATGCCTGAATCTGAGTATAGAGAGTATCCAAGCGGCTTTGACGTTTTCGATTTGCAACCGCTATGTTACGCATATAATTGCGAAGCGTTTTTATACGAGACTGCGAAACCGGTCTAAGTTTCTTTTTGTCAGCATCAAGTTGGATAAAGAATTTTACTGATTCGTCAATAATGTCATCGATTGTGGTTTCATCTGCGTTTACCGCACTACTTTCGAACATGGAGCAATCGTCGGCTAATATAAGCGCAAGCAATGCCTCGCTCTCGAAGATGGATAGCTGCCCCTGCGTAAACAGGGCATTGATCTTTTTTTGCAGATTATTTACGATGCCTTTCAGATCCCGGTCTATCTCACCGACAATATCTGACGGAATCACACCACCTGAAAGAGCCAGAACTGCCTTGGCGTGCGCAGCGCGACTATCGTAAAACTCATGAATCTCCTTTAAAATGTCTTTGAGAACAGGATTTGTGCTTTGAGCCAGCGCGTTGATATTATAGACTCTTTTGTCGATTTCCTGTTGGCGCGACTTATCGATGACAATCTTGTTCAGGATGTATTTTTTATAATACTCTACGTCGAACAGAATTGAGGATATTCCGAATGACTCAAACGGATATTCGTTGTAATCGACCACCGCAGGATGCAGGACGAGATAATGTTCACACATCCGGGCGGAATATTCCGCACAAATTCGCGCCATGGCCTCCGGATTCAAGTCCAGGGATACATTCTGCATATTGCGGTCAGCAATGAGCCTCAGGGCCGCCAGTTTCCCGCGTATTTTGACAAGCTCGGCGATATTATCCACGAAGTGCTTTTTATAAACGCCGGGGGCTTGTCTTTCAGCAGGATCAGTGATAAAACACGATACCGCATCATGAGTGAAGCCGGCGACTTCAATTTTGAAATTGGCATCGCTTGAGTCTACAGCCGAAACAATTTCCTTTATGCAGCCGATTACATTATCGAGGTATAATTTAGCCCAAACCACAACCACGATCGACCGATTGCCGGGATGAGCGACGGTAACTTTCCGACGATACAGATCATCGAAATAATTGAGAAGACCGGTTCGGCGGTCATTATTGTCAATTATACAGGCATCACTTTTATCGCCGTCGCAGTCGGGAGACAATATATAATTCCCAGTGGGATCGACGGTCATTGAGACAGCGGTGAAAAAGGACGGTTCAATGCTCTCATGAAGTCGCCTGTAAATATCGGCAAAAGCGTCTTTGAAAGTTACCAGTTCGTCTCCTGCAAATATGTGGACGATGTGTTGCATAAGGTAAGGGATGGTATATGGTATGAACCCAACCCGTCAGACGAGGCAGGTTCATACCCGATGATTGTGATGGAGACTCAATTTAGCGAGACTTACATCTCTTTATTGACATATTTCAGTTCAGCAGTGAGCTGATCCTTGATACCCTTGTACAAAGGATTGATGAGTTCGGATTGAGATAAGTCATTCAGGGAATATTTCCCGAGGTAGTTGAGCTTGGCATCTGCGAGAATTGCATCGATGGCATCCTGCCCTTCCGATTTCGCACGATTGTGCATGTGTTCTTCATACTGCGACTGCAATCTGTCGGCCTCACGTTTGAAGGCCTTGAACGCTTCGTCGCGATAGGTTGTACCGAGAGAGGTCCAGTAGCCGAACAATGCCGCGTCGTCGTTGGATTCGTCCTTAAACTGATATGTGCCGTTAGAATCGCGTACGATGAGTCCGAAAATCAATCCCTTGACCCAAAGCTCGAGGCTGTTGTCGGTTCTTTCTTTCGGAATAACCGAAAAACCTTCACGTTCCATGGCTATGCGGAGGTCTTCATCAATGAAGCATGAATATGCCGTCTCGCGCGACATGTATTTGTCGTGCGAGTGACGGTAACTGTCCGTACCTGCAATGGCGAAAGTGGGGAACACACCGTACTGATGATAGAATACAATCCTGTCGCGTGAACCAATTGAAGCGAATGACACTTCATGCTGCTCGCCTGCCGGGATGCATGCTTTCAGGTCAATTATACCACCTTTGAGGCCTGTGGATGATTGTTCCTGGACGCCCACATAGTAATAATTGTTTAATGTAGGATTGATATGCCCGCGGTAGTTCAGCGGACACATCGGGCTTGACAGGGAGATGGCACGGTTGATGATTTTCCGAACCTCATCTTTAGGCAGTTTTGCCAATGCATCTTCAACAGTCATGGATTCCCACACATCACCGGAATTGAGAGTGGATGTATGTTTGAGGATATAGCCGGCCACTTCGTCAGGCGTAAGTTTATCGAAGCCGTATATTTCAATTCCCGCGGGAAGAGACTGGACGAACTGGTTTACGTTGACATCGGTGGGTTGCACATCAACCTGATTCACATACGGCTGAGTCAGATCGATTTCAAACATGCCGCGAGGCGACATAAGGTTGCTGGTAAGGGTCGCTATGTTATTACGTATGATCTGGCAAGCGCCACGTATAGCAGACTCAATGTCATCGAGTTTACGGTCAGCTTCCGTCAATTCCTGCATAAACCAGGTATAGAAGGAAATAGCCCCATTGCGGCGATGTATCTCACGGTCGTTAATCACGGCATTATTTACCACCATACACAGTGTTTCGACGGCTTCCTGCACTGCTTTCGCTTTGCCGAAGAATTTTCCGTTTGCAGCTTTGTATTCCTCGATGGCGGTGTTAACGGCACTGTTGCGGGCGTTTACCGCGTTCTGACATGCTTCGCGTTCCTCACGCATTTCCTTGAGGCAAATCTCAATCTGCGAACGCACCTGGCTGATGAATTCCGTAGCATAAACAGGGCCTTTGGTATTCACAAGATTCTTTATCTTAGACTCGAAAGAGCCGCGGACTTTCTTCTTGAGCTCATCAACTTTAGCGGAGAGGTCGGCCGGGAGTACGGCTACACCTGCGAGACCTCGATAATTGTTGATGTCAGCCATGGGATTGGCTTTGTCGTAAATGTCCTGAAGAACCGACTGCGGATTCTTCGGTAACAGGTAATCAATAACCTGATCCTGACCGTTGTTCTCACGGATTTGTTCTGTATCAATCCAGGCATTGGCTTCATTGTCAGCATTGCTTCCGGGATTGAGCAAGGCGGAAGCAAGTTCGCGGGCAGCCTTTTCGCTGTAAAGGGCCGAAAGCTCGGATGCGCGGAAAGTAATCTCACTCATGCCGAGGGTGCCAATCACGGCGCGCTTGTTTGCTATGTCGTAGTCACCGGAATTCATGTCACGCTCAAGGTTATTGGCCGTGCTGCTTACCCCGCTTGAGAGCTCACCAGCCGTGACGACCATTGCCATGCTCATCATCTGGGAGAGATGGTCGCTGTGGTTTACAACATCACCATTGAGGTTTCGGTTGCTGATAGCGATCACGCTATTGAACGGAGAACCAATAAGCGTACGTTGCTCGGTAAGATAATTTACAGGTGTGCGCTTGTCAAACGGGAAGTGCATCATGTAGTCGAGGTCGATGAGCGATCCGCATGCGTTCGGGAACAGTCGTTCCTTGCCAAAGGTAAGCTGGGCGTCATAGACGTCGGGAAGAACCATATAACCTACAATCTTTGAAGTTTCCGGCAGAGCCTGCTCTCTGAAAATATCCTTTACTATGTATGCCATATCAAGGAAATTACCGGAGCCGGTACCACCGGCGATAGAAAACACAATATTTACCTCGACATCGTTGGAGATCAACTCATATTTGTCGTTGTGTACTGTGGTGAGGTTTCGTATTTGATTGAGTGCGTTCTGAATGTTAGAGCGCGATTTCCTATAGTTGAATGAAAATGCGATACGGCCATTGGTCCGCACCATACCGCACCCGTTTTCCAAATCAGCAACCGCCTGCAGATTGCGGTCAGGGAGCCAGCTCAAAGCACTGCGATTGCGGCTAACTTTGTCCTTAGACTGTGTAACCATTATATCCGAGGATTCGGCCGGGTCAAATTTAACATCGCCGTGAATCGAGCTTAACGAATAGTTTTTATACTGGTTCTTATCCGAATCAAAAGCGAGGAACTTGATCATCGGTGGAACTTCGCCGTAGGTTTCGATGAAGGCACGTTTCGTGTGGAGCAGGGTTTTGAACCCGGTGCCACCCAGCCCTATATAAAGAGTACGTTTGAGTTTGGGAACCATGATATATAATTAGTTTAGATTTAAGTCAATTTTGAAAGAAGGATTGTTAACGTCGAGAATCTTAAAGGTCATCCCGCGTGTCAGCACCGGTGACGGATCGCACACCAGCGCGCCGCTCGGACAACGGAATCGCATGCTCGTCCCAGCCGGAGTAAGTTGCGCCTCGCAAGGCCATGCCCCATTCGTGTGGTACAGTATCTTGCCCCGCCATAATCTGTCAAAAAGGCTTTGTGTGCGGTTTTGCGCACTGAAAACCACACTTCTGTAACCCTTCACCCGGATTGTGGCGAAATAAGGGTTCTGAACTGTTACTATACCCTTCTTAAACTTTGGATAGAGCCGATTGCGTAAGACGCCGAACCAAACCAGGAGGAACAGGACGATGAGACCTAAAACTGACCAGCATAGGACTTCCAAAAGGCTCATCCGGGTTGTCACTACGCCTGAGAGGGTAACAATTTTATGCTCGGGGCGTTGTCCGTTAATCCGATCAAGATTTACAGAGTGGATCTCAGCAAGTGTAAGGTCGAAACTTCCATCGCCTGCCGATTGAGGCACAACAATTTCCAAAACAGCCGGCGCTTCAGTCTGCACGCTAACAGTGCTGTCCGAGCCTACGGGAGATCCATTGAACAGTATTTCTTTTCCTGCCAACTCATTCGGAGCTCCGACCTTGAACATTGCCGAGCTTCTGTCTAAAACAGCCTCATGGCTAAAGACCGGTGCGAGATCCCAACGCAAGGTGTCAGCCGGATTGCCTTTAATCCAAAGGAAAGGTCGAACTCTGCTGACTTCGGAGAGATTGCCGTCTGTTGCAAGATCAAGCGACCGGAGAGGTTTGTTATGAAGCACTATGTCAATGTCGGGATTGGTAATGATGACGTCTTCGCCGGTTATTGTGGCAGGAATTTCAACCGCGGGAGCATTGATGGCCTTGTTGAGGGTCTCGATATTGTCGCCGAGTTTCGACCGGAATTGCAGCACAACCTTTCCACCGGCAATTCTGTTGTCTTTGACAGTGACCTCCACGAATGGATTCTCAGCACCGACAATATCCGCAGCAAAAGTGCCTGAATTTGAAAAGCCGAGCGTGATATCGACGGGCAGGTCCCGCGTATTCAAATGGATTACATCATCCGAATTACAGCCAAACGAAGGAATTCCGGCTGATGCATCAAGTTTGTAAAGGTCATTGCATACATCTATGGCATTCTGTATGCCCGCCGGCAGCGAGGCCGCGGCTGTAAGTTCAATATAGAAACCTTTTGTGTTGCGATATTTTCCACAGAAGCTTCTCAGGATCTGCGCCAGAAGTTCAGATCTGTTCGACTCGTTTACCGATCCACCGATGTTATCGTGACCGTCAGTGAGCAATATGATATAGTTTTCTTGTGCCTGGTCAATATACCGTTCCGCTTCAAGCCAAGAATCGCAGATATTGGTCGCGGTGATATTTTTCAGATAACCGTCCAGCTCTTTCTCGAGAGTCGGCCATGAGATATTTTCCAAATCAACATATATCGGGTGGAGTACCTTCTGTTGAAACGGCAGAATCGTGATTTGCGAAGATGGATTCTCCTTCGCTTCTTTTTCAAGTTCGGCCTTAAGGAAAGCTTTCGTGGGCATCCAGATATCAGGAGCACCGTTGTACCCGCCCATCGAACCTGTGCAGTCAAGCACATAGATTGTGTTGCGCAGGCGGCTTTGACCCTGAGCAAAGGCACAAACCGGGATTATCAGAGCTAAAAGAATCCAACATATTCTGCTGATCGGGCCGTTTTTATACATTGATTTTTTAGTATCGAAATTAAGATAATGATTAATGATACAGTGAGAATCTCACTATATGCAAAGTTAAATATAAAATATCACATATCCACTATTGTAAGACGACTTTTTATATTTAAAACTCAAACGCCGGCGCGTGAACGTCGGCGTTTGGTTGTTATATGGCGTTAAATGCTTTTACGCGCATGAATTATTGGGCGTATGTGACTTCGACGGCTGTGAGACCCACTGTACCTGCATCGGTGTCGGTGATGGTGAGTGTGGTGGTGGAGTTGCCGGAGGCTGTCCATACGTTGTCGGAGAATGTGCCGCTCGAGAAGGTGCATGCGGCGAGGGCTGTCTTGTGCGCGGCGGTCTGAGTGGTGAACTTGACGCTGACGATATGATAGCCTTCGGCGACAGAGATGGTGGTAGCCGTCTTCTTATAGAAGCGGAAAGACCATGCACCGCTTGACTGATGGTAGAGACGGGCACCTGTACCGTCGCCAGAGTTGACTAACGCAGCCTGACCGGAGTAGAATGTAACGTCTTTCACCTCGATCTTGGTATTGCCGGTGGTGCCGTCAGCCACTTCGTCAGAGAGGCTGAACGCGCCCTGAAGGGTGGAGGGATCGGCGAAGTTGAACGTACCGTCGCCCTCGGTTCCGACAGGAGGAGTCGGAGGAGTCGGGGGTGTGGGAGGATTGACGGGGTCGTCGTTGCCGGAGTTACCGCCGCCTTCGACTGTGATGGCGCCGTCGGATGTGAGTACGAGGTCACGGATTTCCCATGTGTCGGCACCGGCCGATGTGGAGCCATATTTGAAGCCTACCTGAACTTTCTTGCCTGCGAAAGCACTGAGGTCAATTGAGCCGGAAGAAGCGAATGTCCAGGCGCCTGCCTCAGGCCATGTGGGGATGTTGAGTTTGACCCAGGTGGTGGTGCCTGCCTCGCGGGCATAGAAACCGCAGAGGTCGCGCAGGGTGGTCTGGAACTTGGCGGCATGGCTGAATTCAACGCTCGCCGTAGTAGAAGCGGAGAGGTCGATCACGGGAGAGACAGCATAGCTTTCGGCAGCCTGAGCAGCGTTGTTGGCATATGCCGAGCCGTTGAGGTAGTAGGCTGAGTTATATTCTTTCCACGCCCATACGGCGGTGAGACCTGAAGGAAGGGTGACATTGTCGAATGTCCAACCGGCACCACCGTCAGCATCTTTCTGGCCGAGGAGAGTCACGGTGTTATCGCCTACGGGAGGTGTGGGAGGCGTCGGGGGATTCGGAGTCACAGAACTGTCGAGCTTATACTCCGAAGTGTTCTTGATGCCGGGGAGGGTGTTGTATTTCATCACATCGCCCTTGACGGCAGCGACTGCTCCGAGGACACCGGGATTGTCAACGAGGTTGAGAGCCGCGCGGACATCAGTCTTGGCAACAAGCTGAACGCAGATGCATTGAGCGGTATTGTTCGCCTCGGGGTTATCGCTCATGAGGATGTTCGCTGCCTGAGTGCCTGTGGCATCAAAATGACCTGCATATTCAAAATAGTAGCCGACGATGTAGCCTTTGACCCAGATGCCGGATTCAACGGCCACATCCGTAGCCGTGGGATTCATATTGATCACCTGAGCGCAATTGTAGGGTTTTTCTTCGGAGCCGTCGCCTTCGGTAGAGGGAGCTTCGAAGTCTTCGATCTCGAAGTTGGCGGAAGAACCGTTGTTGCCGGTTAGGCCGTATGTGCCCATCACTTTGGCGAATGTGCCGCGGATGTTGATCCACTTGCCGTAATTTCCAGGATTCTCACGGAGCGCGCCGTACTGACGGAGATCCGATCCCTGAGGCAGAGCCACGACGAGACATTCGCTGATGGAGCGTGTATCGGCACTCTGACCTATCACGAGAGTATTGCCAAGTGTAGGAGTGGCGGTCCACTCGATATCTTCATCGGAAGAAACTGTCTCGATTTCAGGGGCGACAGTACCCACGATGTAACCTTTGACCCAGCCGGACTGGTTCTCGGAATTTTCCTCGAACGCGATGGCCTGCTGTACCGAATAGGGATTTCCCTGATTGCCCTGAGGCACGGTGGGATTACCGAAGTTCATGAGCGAATTGGCGTCAAGAAGGGTAAGCTGCCAGCCGCCGGTTCCGGCGAGGTTGACATAGTAGCCGAGGATGGCCACAACGTCGCCACGGCCTTCGGGAAGTTCCATATTCCAGAAGTTAGCATAGCCGGATGTGCGGATGTCCATGGTGTTTCCCTCGGCATCCTTAATCTGCTGTGTCTCGCCGCTGGAATGGTAGGTGGAGAGAGTGGGCAGGGTTTCGTTAGGCACAAATTCCACATTGTTGAACTTCACGAGCTGACTTTGCCAGCGGCGGAGTTCGGCAGGCGAAGTGCCGAGTTCGGAGAATCGGTCGATCTGAATGGTATCGACAGCCGCGAGATTGGGACGGCCGTTGAGCTGCGCATGCGAGCTGAAAAGCTCCGGAGCCATGAATGAGGTCTCATCGCCGTTGATCGACGAATTGAAGCTGGGGAAACCGACCTGCTCAAGACCGCGGTATTTACCGGCATAGAGTTCCGTGAGGTCGACCACGATTTCCTGACCGCGACGATAAGTCAGATAGAGATTGTAGGAGTTGATGGAGAAGTTGAGGGCTCCGGTCTCGTCCTGGAGTACGATGTATTTGAAGCAGTTGCCGGCATAGTCGCTTGACACGACGCGACCGCTTATTATGATGTGCGTGCCCTCTTCGTCCTTGACGGGAACGGCGTCGCAATAGTTGTTCGACTCACTCCACATCATCTCCTTGAACTCGGCGATGGTGGTGTTCGGAGTCATCGTGGCGACAGGCACCTGCTCGAGGTCAGGCGTGTCGAAATGATCCTGACATGCCGGGAGAACGCTCACAGCCGCCAAAGCCACCACGCTGTAAAAATATTTTATCAGAGATTTCATTGTCTGAGAGAATGTTTTAAGTAAATAACTCTTCAAAATTAGGTTATAGCCGGGGCTTATTTGGAGAATGTGAGATTGTTGACTTCCCACTTGTCGGTACAGCCGGCGCCGTAGACAAACGCCACCTGTATCTTCTTGCCGGCGAAGGCGCTGATGCTGATTTCGCCTGAGTTCACGAAAGTCCAGGAGTCAGTGCCGGGATAACCGGTGAAGGGAAGTACAGTCCAGTTTTCAGAACCTTCTTCGCGGACAGCGATATGGCATTTTTCCTTGAAACCGCCGTTCTGGAACTTGGCGGCATGGCTGAAGGCCATGGAGGTGTAGCCTGCGGCCGCGAGGTCAATCACAGGCGAGATGGCATAGAGGTCATCTGTCTGGGGATCGTTCTGGCAGGAGATGTTCAGATAGTAATCATTCTTGTAATTCTGCCAAGCCCATTTGTCGTTGCCGGTGAAAGTCCAGCCATCGGCACCGTTTGCGCTTGAACCGTCGAGCATCGTAGCGGCCACTACGGGTGTGGGAACGGGGTCGTCGCCCTGACCGTCGTATTTCACGATTTCGCTGCCCTGTGCTATCTGAGGTTTGCCGTTATAAGTGGTGAGCTTACCCTTGACAAGCACTTTCTTGCCGACCTGGAGCTGATCGGCCGAAGTGAACTTCTGTCCTCCGAGGCCGTAGCCGCGGTAAATGTACAGACGTGTATCGCTGTCGGGATCCGATATATAATATGTGGCGTTGCCGTATGTGCCGGTGTCTATCTCGGTGATTTCGCTGATGGTACCTTCCACATAAACCTCCGCGGTAGAACCGCCTTCGGCTGCCGCGTTGGCCGCTGCTGCGTTAAAGGGGTCGTCAAATGTGCCCTGCCCTTTGGGGTCAGAAGGATTCTGAGGACCGCCTTCACCGTCATAGACAACGATCTGACTGCCCTGGGCAATCTGCGGGTTGCCATTATAGGTGGTGAGTTTACCCTTGATTATCACTTCCTTGCCAATCTCAAGCTGGTCATCGGATGTGAACTTCTTGCCGTCGAGGCCGTAGCCGCGGTAGATGTAGAGTCGGGTGTAGCTGTTGGGGTCTGAGATATAATATGTGGCGTTGCCGTATGTGCCGGTATCAATTTCGGATATTTCGCTGATTATACCTTTGACATAAACTTCGGCCGTAGAGCCCGATTCAGCGGCTGCATTAGCTGCGGCAGCGTTGAAGGGATTGGCGAACGTGCCTTCGCCTTCCGGAGTCGAGGGAGTCAGCGGAGTGTCGGGCTGTCCTTCGCCGTCGAAGTCAATCAGACCGGCGGCATCGTTGAGAAGCAGCTGCCAGCTGTTGCGGTAGCACGACAGGATGGCCACCACGTCGCCTTTGCCATAGGGCATGGTCTCGTAAGCGAAATCTGCATAGGAAGAATTGTAGAGGATGATGCGGTTGCCCTCTTCATCGACCAGATAACGTGAAGTGGTGTTGCCGTTAGTGAAGGGCTGTCCGGCCTCGACGATCTGCACACCGTTGATGCGGATGAGCCGCGACTGCCACTGAATCTTGCCTTCGGTGGTGCGTGCAGCCTGGTTGAGTTCGGCGATGGTGGTGAGTGTGGTGTCCATCCGTCCACCCTTGAAGCCCATCTTCACATGTGGACGCAATTCAGGCATCGAAATGCGGTTGACACCGGAGCCTTGGAGGACGCCGAGCTGCACCAGACCGTTGTATCGGCCGAAGCACATGCCTGTGACGTTGACGGCCAGACGCGCACCCTGAGGATAAGCGGCCGAAACAGCCGCGGTGTCGACACCGATTGTAATGGCTGCAGATTCGTCCTGAATAACGAGAGTCTTGTAAATGTTGCCGGCCGAGGCGTTCGACACGACAGTGCCGATGACTATGAGCGAGTCACCGTCGTCGTTGCATCCGATGATTGTGCCGTAAGAGTCATTGTCCTGCCAATAGTCGGCTTTGAGTTGCGCCAGTGTGATGTTGGCCTCAAGCCCCTCGGGTAATTCGGGCAGATTCATGACCGGCTGTTCCCAGTTGTCGCTGCAGGCCGTGAGGGCTGCGGCGGCTCCCAGCAGGATGCCGGGTATTATAGATGAGAAGTTTTTCATATTCAGTCAGTTGAGGGAGGATTAGAAACGAACGCCGACATTGAAGAACACGCGGATACCCTGAGCGTACTGATAACGGTTGGGATAAGCGCCGCGATCGTAGTTCTTGGTGTCGATACGTCCCTGCTGATAGGCATAGGTGCAGACATCGCGGTTGTTGAGGATGTTGTTCACGCTGAGGTTGAAGTTGAGGCTCACCTTGCGGTTTACGTACACCACCTTACCGATAGAAGCGTTGAGGGTGAATGCGTTCTTGAGTTTGTCCTGGGTAGTGAGATACTCGATTTTGGCGGCGAGTTCGGCTTCGGAAGGAACCATGCCGTTCCAGATGGTCGAGTATGGCAGCTGTGTGAATGCCTCGTGATAAGCGGGCGAAAGGTTCACATAAGCGTCGCCCTGATAGGTGCCGTTGACATTGAAGAACCACATGCCGGGAGCGGCCCAGTCGATGCCGAGATTGGCGTTGAACTGGGGCACAGAACCTACATAATAGTTTTTGAGGTAGACAGTCTCGGTCTTGTCGGGGTGGAGGCCGTTCTCGTAGGTATGCGTTCCGCTGGGATTATTCTTGTACTGGAAGCGGGAGTAGTTTCCGGCGAAAGTAGCGGTGAGCGAGGGTGTGATCTTGTAGGCCATACCGAGCTCGACTCCTTTGTAGACCTTCTTAACGCCTGAGAGTACGAAGTAGGTGTAAGTCTGAACCTGCTCGTCGTAGAAACCGTTACGTTCGATGCCGTTGTCGGTCATGGTGCCGAAGATGCTCAGGGCGCCGCGGAAGCGACGATAGTTCCAGCGATAGGTGAGGTCGGCCGAGTATACGGCTTCGGATACGTTGTCGGTGACCACATCGTTCTTGACGCGCGGCATGAGGAATACATTGTCGGCGAGCGGAGCGCGGGTTTCGAGATTAGAGTTGAAAGTGAAGTAGTTGTGACCGTCGGCCTTGAAAGTCGCACCGAGTTTGAAGCCTACGTTTTCATAGGTGAGCCATTTGCTCTTTCCGTAGGAGTTGAGCGGGGCACGGCCGTTACGCATGTGACCGTCGCGCTGATACTGCGTGTGGCTCATCTTGAGGGCGTAGTTGATGTCCCAGCGAGGCAGGGTGATCATGTTCTGGAGCCACGCGTTGGCGTTGATGGCGTAGAGATTGTAGTTGTAGCCGAATTTATCGCCCTTGTAGACGCGGTGGTTGAAGGGATCGGGATAGTTGTAGTCGTTTACAAGATTCTCGGGCGCGAGTGTTATGTCGCGGTCGGAGAACGGATCGATATCCACCCAGAATTCACCGCCGAGGAGGTCACGGACAGTCTTGTAGTTGGCCGAGTTGGCGTAGCTCGCGGCAAGGCCGGCCTGCATGGTGATGAACTTGTTCAGGCGGGCATTGACGTAAGAGTTGAGCTTGACGTTGAGGGTGGTGTTGATGCGGTTTTCGAGAATGTAGCTGGCGCCCATTTTCTGATCCTCGGGGAGGGTGAGGTTGGAGTAGTTGTTGAGGGCGTTGGTGGCATAGAGGTTATCCCAGTTGATCTGCGAGAAGCTCTGGTCGTTCTGCCACAGCCAGGTGTAATACTCGCTCTGGAGAGTGGGTTCGCCGTTGTCGCCGTCGTAGTATGAGGGGAGGTAGCGATAGTAGGTGGGATTGGGGTCGTTGGCCTTATAGTACTGAAGAGCCGAACGGTTGTAATAGTTGTATGAAACGGCTGCGGCAGTGTTGACAGTTGTGCTTCCCTTGGAGTAGAGCCAGTTGAGCATGGCGGTGGGGTCGTAAGTCTCGGTGATGCGGGAAGCGCGTTTCTTACCCTGATACCAGCCCCAGTTGGGGTTGTAGAGGTTGTTGTCAACCAGGTCGTAGACTTCCTGATATGTGGCAACACCGGTGGCGCGCTGTGTGGGACCGCCCCACGCCGAAAGCACCAGCTGGTTGTTAGCATTGAAATATTTCTCGAGCGAGAAGAAAAGGCCGCCCGAATTGTAGAAAGTGCCTTCGACAACACCTTCCTTGGCATAGCGACCGATAGCGCTGACGGTGAACGCCCAGCCCTTGTTGCTCAGGCCTGTTGAGTAAGTCACCATGGCGCGGGTCATATAGTTGGAGTTGGTGAAGCTGAGGGCACCGTTGAATCCGGGAGCGTAGCGGTCGGTGACCGTATTGTAGTTGACGGCGCCGCCGATGTCGCCGAAACCGAAGTCGGCTCCGGCATTACCCACGGTAGTGGTCTTGTTGCGGAAAGCGCGCGATGTCATGCCCAGGAGCGACGAGAAGTTGAAGCGACCGCGGATGAGGTCGTTCATCTGCACACCGTTGATGTAGACTGCCTGATAGGCGCTGTCGTAGCCGCGGAACCGGAAATACATGGGTCCGAAGTTGTAGGAGGCGGTGTTGTAGTAGATGTCATCGTTGGCACCTGTGAGAGCGGCGATGCCCTGAGTGTTGTCATCCTCATCTTCGAGTAGGGCTTCGTCGGAAATCAGGTCCTGTGAATCACCGTAGTAATCATACTGGGTGTCGGTGAGCGGAAGGAGACGGACAGCCATGTTGTCTTCCACTTCCATCTGCCGTGTCTCATACTCGGGCAGAGAGAAAACAAGGGCAGAGACCGTAGTCGGAACGGTAATGGAAAAGGCACCGTCGATATCAGATGTAACACCGGACACACCTTGAGCGGAGATGTACACACCCGGCAGGGGGCTGTCGTTGTTAGCATTGACCACTATGCCTTTCACCGTACGCATTTGAGCCACTGCGGGCAGTACGGCCGCAAGAAGCACTAACAGAAACAGTTTAAGTCGCATGAATTGGTTTAGTTAGGTTATTTTATGTGTTTAAGTTTCATGTGAGACAGCACTCCGCAGAGACACGGAGCGCAAATAGCACACAAAAATACATATTTTCAACCTTATTATAAAACCAACTCGCCAGAAACCTGATTTTTTAACACATTTTCACGGTGGGAACCAGAATTGCGTGCGTCTGCACGGAGGAGAGGGTCAGAATGTGAGCGTCATGGCAAAACCATTAGGTGTGGGTATAAACGAACCTGTGACACGCGATGCGTGGCTATGTGTGCGCTCATATTCGTAAACCTTGGCGGCATCGCGGGCCGGATTTCCGCGGAAGAGGTCGATAACCTCGTTGACCGGGTCGAGCAGGAAGCAGGCTATGCGTCCCAGAACCGGACTGCCGAGGAGCGTGTAACCGCGTTCGACAATGGCACGTTTGCCGCGGTAGAATCCTTCACCGATAAGGCTGCCTACGACAGGAGTGATCACGATGTCCTGATAGGAGGGCCGCTCCATGAAAGCTTCTATTCCGAATTCCCAGCCGACGGTGGAGATAGCCGCAGAATAGAGCATCGAGCCCCAGAAACTGAAACCGTTGGAACGCGCAGACATAAAATAGGCGGCTCCGGCATAGGGATGGAGAAGATAGTTGAAGTAGAATTTATCGTGGTCCCACTCGGGATTGTGTACGAAGATATTACGGTACCAACGGGTGAACATAGGTACCCGGGAAATGGCGGCACGATTCCATGAGGTGGCGTCTTCGGGGAGGAGTTCGAGGGTGAACAGCGTGCCGATGAACGCGCCGGAAAGAACGGCGGTGTTGATCCACATGCGGTGCCAGTTCTGACCGCCCGTGCAGTGAGTTGAATACGGCAGCGCATAGGGGCTGACCCATGAATGACGGCGGCGCGGGAGCAAATCGTCGTCGATGTCGAGCGGCCTCATGGCTTCCGCCACACTCTCGGCGAGCGATAGTTCTGATGCAGATTCTGTGGAATAAGGCCGTCCGGTAAGCAAGGAAGCTGAATATTCAGCAGAAACACTTCCGACAGAGTCCCTCCTTAAAACAGAGGCTGTTATGGAATCCGTTGAAGATGCAAATGCCGTAAATGACGACAATAATAAAACGACTGAGAGAATCGAGGCTTTCATAGGTCAGAATATTATAAGTAACTCTTCAAAATTAGTTTATATTATGGCTTTTTTTGCAACCCTTCGGGCTGATATGCCTTTGATTGTCTTGATGGAGCCTTTCTTCCTTTCGTTCAGTCGTGTAGCTCGCTACACTCCTTCTCTCAACGAAGAAATTCCCGCATCAATCCTGCTCAAATTCATATCAGCTAATTTTTAAGAGTTACATAAGTTGAATCAATAGGTTAGATACTTTTAGAACAACGCGTCCGGCGGAGACGGCGACTATTCTGCATTAAAAAATCTTAAAATAGGCCGTGGAAACTTGGCGGAACGCATTTTTGTGCGTAACTTTGCAGCGGGTAAGTCCTACACGACCAGCTCCCTGAGAATCCCCCAGGTCTTGACCGAAGCAAGGGTATCAGGTCGTAGCGGTGCGATGTAGTAAGCTTACCTTTTTTTGTACCCTCTTCCGAAAAAGACGCATTCAAACATATGAGATCATCCGAAGAAACAGCATCCTGCACCCTTCTGGGCAATCAGGGCGTCAAATATCCCACCCAATACTGTCCTGAAATTCTGGAGACATTCAAGAACAAGCATCCCGAGAACGAATATCTGGTGACTTTCAACTGTCCGGAATTCACATCGCTCTGTCCCAAGACCGGTCAGCCGGACTTCGCCAAAATCATCATCAATTATATTCCTCGCGAAGACATGGTGGAGAGCAAGAGTCTCAAGCTGTATCTTTTCAGTTTCCGCAACCACGGCGACTTTCATGAGGACTGCGTGAACATAATCATGAAAGATCTCGTAAAACTTATGAATCCGCGCTATCTGGAAGTACGGGGCATTTTCACCCCACGCGGAGGCATCTCGATCTATCCGTTCGCCAATTACGGCGACGCGGAACATCAGGACCTGGTGCGTGAACGACTGATGGCAGCTTTCCCCAATTCATAAGTGATATGACAGGAAAGAAAGACTCACTGATGGTGGTGAGCGGCGGAATGGATTCCACCACCATGCTTCACGAATACGCCGACCGTATTGCCTTGGCTGTCACGTTCAACTACGGCTCGAACCACAACGCACGCGAAATCGAATGTGCACGCTATAACTGCCGACTGCTCGATATTCCTCTTGTGGTGATTGACCTGCCGTTCATGGGCGTATTGTTTGCAAGCTCGCTGTTAAGCGGAGCGGACGCCATACCCGACGGAGATTATAATGAGGAGAACATGCGGAGCACGGTGGTGCCTTTCCGCAACGGAATCATGCTCTCGGTGGCGGCCGGACTTGCCGAAAACCATTCGCTCAAGCATGTGATGATGGCCAACCATAGCGGCGACCACGCCATCTATCCCGACTGCCGTCCGGGATTCGCCGAAGCCATGAGCCGCGCCATAAGCGAGGGAACGTATGACCACATAACCCTCGAAACGCCATATACACATCTGTCCAAAACAGATATTGCCAGACGGGGTGCCACCCTGGGGGTGGATTACGCCCACACATACTCATGTTACAAAGGCGGCGAGAAGCACTGCGGCACGTGCGGCACCTGCACGGAGCGCCGTCAGGCTTTCGCTGACGCCGGACTTACAGACCCAACCGACTATATCTCCTGACCAATGAACCTGCTTTTCGACCTCGGGGGTGTCATCATGGACATCCGTAAAGAAAACTGCGTGGCCGCGTTCGAACGGCTCGGACTTAAAAACGCCGACAAATATTTCGGAGAATTCTCGCAGCAGGGCCCGTTCATGTTCCTTGAACGCGGCGACATAACCATAGATCAATTCCACGAAGCGCTCCGGAAAGAACTTCCGGCCGGAACCACCGATGACCGGATCGATGATGCTTTCTGTCAATTCCTGATCGGGATTCCGGTCCACAGGCTTCACTCGCTCGAACAGCTGCGTCGCCGCTATCCGGTGTATCTGCTCAGCAACACCAACCCGATAATGTGGGATTCAAAGATCAAGACCGAATTCCAGAAGGACGGCCGGGAGCGCGAGGACTATTTCGACGGAATGATCACCTCATTCGAGGCAAAGAGCCTCAAGCCGGACCGTCAGATTTTCCAATATGCAGCCGAAAAACTCGGCATACAGCCCTCGGAGACCCTGTTCCTCGATGACTCGCAGACAAATCTCGAAGCAGCCGAAGAACTTGGATTCAAGACCGCGCTGGTTGAACCGGGCACCGAATTTCCCGAGATTCTCGCCGAAGTGCTTCCACGGCTCAATTCCTGAAAGACATGGCACGAAGCTCCGACTCCAAAGGCTGTGTGGCAGCCGTGGGCACATTCGACGGATTCCACCGCGGACATCGTGCAATAATCGGACGTGTGCTTGACGAATGCCACGAAAGGGGGCAGAGCGGATGTGTGATTACATTCGACAATCATCCGCTGAGCGTAATCGCACCGGCGCGTGCTCCGCAGTGGGCTTATCCCAGGACAGAGTCGGAGCGTCTTATCCGTGAAGCGGGAATCGAACAGGTAATCAAAATTCCCTTCACTGCGGAGCTGAAAGGCCTCACAGCAGAAGAGTTTATGCGTCATATAAGGAATGAATACGGCGTTGAGACGCTCGTGATGGGTTACGACAACACCTTCGGGAGCGACCGACTCACCTCACCGCAACAATATGATGCCGCAGGAGAGGCTGCAGGCGTAAGGGTCATAAATGTCCCACCGGTAGAACTCGCTGACGGAAGCCGGCCGTCGTCGTCGGCCCTTCGCCATGCCCTTGTCCAGGGCGATATCGACCGCTACATACAGCTCAGCGACCACTACCCCATGCTATCGGGGCCTGTGATGCACGGAAAGCAGAACGGCCGCAAGATTGGGATCCCTACGATGAACGTGGATACCGGCGACCTTTGTCTTCCTGAAGCCGGAGTTTATGCGGCGAAATTCAAGGGGGCGGACGGTTCACGGCCGGCAGTGCTGAATGTAGGCAAAAATCCGACTGTCGGACCGGGGAATCCGGTGACAGTGGAGCTTCATGTGCCGGATATGGAACTCGGTGACATGTACGGAAAGGATATCCGCTTTGAAATCACGCGCAGGATAAGGCCCGAACGCCGGTTCTCCTCTCTTGACGAACTCCGCCGGGCCATAGCGGCAGACATAGCCGCCAGCCGCGAATAATCACCGCGATATATACATAACATAACCTCTCCGGATGAGCGACAAAGCATGCTCCTCCGGATTTTTTTTGCCTCAAAATGATGTGAGTTTGAGAAAAAGTTTGTAATTTTGTCGCATTGTTTGAATTTTTGTCCAATAAACATGAAAAAAGGATTCTTTTTAGGTGTGCTCACACTTTGCTCCATCACCGCATGGGGCGAGGGCTATCAGGTGAACACCTACAGCGCCCGCCAGCAAGGCATGGGCATGACCGGTGTGGCGACTCCGTTAGGCTCGGAAAGCGTGATCTTCAATCCCGGCGCACTGGCACAGATGTCTGACCGATTCCAGATAAGCGGATCAGTCAGCGCGACATCGGCACACGCTTCCGCCACTTACGACGGTGTGAAATATCAGTCAGACAACGGTATTTCCACTCCGATGAACATCTCGGCGGCTTTCCGCATCTACGACAACTTCTACGGCGGCATAAGTTTCTTCACTCCGGCCGGATCCGGCATCAACTGGGGCGAGAACTGGCCCGGGGCAGTGCTCAATCAGTCGGTGACCATTAAGGCGTTCGCCGTCCAGCCTACCCTGTCATGGGAAATCATAAAAGGGCTGAGCGTAGGCGCAGGTGTTTCAGTGAACTGGGGCAATGTGGACCTGAACAAGGCTCTCATGACCGGATCGTCGCTCAACAGACTCCTGGCGGCGCAAGGTGTGCCTCAGGAGGCGATGTACGCCCCCGAAGTGGCACCGGCATCGGTCAACCTCAACGGTAAGTCCGGCCTGGCAGTGGGATGGACCGCCGGCGCACTGTGGCAGATCAACAAGCGATGGAGTATCGGCGCCATGTTCCGCAGCAAGACCACGCTGAAAGTGGCAAAGGGCGCCGCCGCGGTGAGCTACAACGGAATAGCAGAACAGATGTTGGCGCCCGTACTGGACAATCTCAACCACACGAATTTCAGCGCGTCGCTTCCTGAACCCTACGTTTTCACGGCCGGCGTGGCATTCCGCCCGGATTCACGATGGCTGATCGAAGCAGACGTGCAACTCAACGGCTGGGGCGCATACAAGACTCTCGACATCGAATTCGCGGAACTCGAATCGTTCAATCAGCATCTCACCAAAAATTATCATAACGCGATGACATACAAAGCGGGAGCGCAATTCTCCGTCACCCGCCGGCTTGACGTGCGCGCGGGACTGATGGTGGACTGCAGCCCTTGTGACATCAACCATTACAACCCCGAGACGCCCGCACAGACACGCGTGGAACCGGCCGTAGGCTTCTCGTTCAAGCCTCTGAAGGGACTTTCGATCGACTTCTCGTTCATGTATGTACACGGTTGCGGAGTGAAGAACGGCACCGGCCAGTATGACGATATGGTGTACAAGATAGCGGAAGGAATAAATCCGGGCCTTGCGCAGGTTCTCGGACTCAGTCCGCAGGGGACATTCAAGGCCGACTATAAGGTGCATGCCTTCATTCCGGCACTCGGTCTCTCATACAGTTTCTGATATCAGGTAGTTTCAATTTCCCCCGTCCCGAAGCGGCATGTCGCCGGCTTCGGGACGGAATTTTTATGAGCAGGCGTCCGAACCGCTCAGAACCGTACCTCGAAAATTTGGGAAGGCAGATGCTGGAGGGCGACAAAGAGCGCGCGGCGGGGATTGCGGTAGAGATGACCGAAAGGAGTGGTCGCCACATGCCGCTCAAGGGCCGGAGCCGCGGGAGCATCGGTCAGCACTGACGCCCCTGCGGGAATCGATGGCTCGGCATCGAAACCGTCAATGACCACGAGAGGTGCGCCGGCACCTCCGCGCGGCAAGGCTTCAAGGACCACGGCACGCAGGATTTTCTCACGTTCCGACGGGGCATAGATAATGACCTCGCACGGGTGCAGTTCGACAAGAATACGGTAGAGTCGTCTTAGATCCCGACGGTCAAGGGCTGACTCGGCGTAATAGGCGCAACCGCGGGGTGCGGCGAGCACCTCGCGCACCATCCGGTAGGCGAACGGTGAGTGAACCCCGAAGCCGCGGGAGTGCCGCAAGCGTTTGTACCACTCCCCTATTCCCATCGTCAGAAGTCGTGTCGGCGGAGATTAACGAACATCGCCAGAAGCACAAGCATATAGATTATTGAAACAGCCGCATAAGCCACCCCGCCTGTGATGTGCAGGGAATCGGGATCGAAGGTCATCACGACTTCATGGCGACCGGCAGGAACTCGCAGGGCGCGGAGCAGATAATTGACGCGACCGAGTTCGGCGGGGCGGCCGTCAATCGTGGCTTTCCATCCCCAGGGGAACCACACTTCCGAGAACACGGCGACTGCTGAGGTGCGGGTGTCGGTGAGATACTCCACGCGGTTGGGGGTATAGCTCACAAGCGATACTGTATCGCCGGGAGCGAGCGAACCTGTCTCGCGGCCAAGAGCCTGCGCGAAGCGTTCATCGGCCACAGCCTCGCGGCGCGGATCGAGAGAGGCAAGCGCCTCCATTTCGGCATCGGCATCCTTGACATACTCCACGCCGGGGACGAGCCATGCGGGGCCGGAGGCATTGGTGTTCAGGAGTACCGGGGCCTGCTTGTCGCCCGTGATGATATAGCGGGCGTTGAGCATGTCGAGCATGCGATAGGAGGCGGCGAGCGACTCGGCCACAGGCTGTTGTTCGTCGGGAAGGGAGACCCGGATACTGTCATCGCGGAATTCGGGATGATAACCGTAGCTGAGCACGGGCTGGAGACGTCGCTGTATGAGGTCTTCGTAGCGGTTGAGCTTGGCGGCGTGATAGCCTCCGACGGTATGGTGATAATACGAGCGGTTCGGACGCCAGAATCCGGGAATATCCATCACGCGATAATGAGTTGTATCCTGCATGATGAGCTGATCGATGGCATCGGGTGAAAATTCGGGTCCGGCATCGCTCACAGCGACAAAGGAGGCGTGGTCGACATAGCGTTTGTCCACGCCGTAGAGGTCGGACAGCACGAGGACACCCAAGGCTCCGACGGCCACACGACGGTCAAGGCGGCCTCCCAACGCAAGCCACAGCAACAGCGCGCCGGCAGCAAGGAATCCGAACGAACGCCAGCCGTCGGCACGCACCATGCCGTAGCGGAGATCTTCAATGGCGGCACGCATTTCGGGGTTATTGATCGAATATTCGTAAGCCATCTGCTGCACTTCGGCCTGCGAGTATCCATATTGCGCTCCGAGTTGGGCGACCTGATTGCTCATCTGAGCCGACACAGCGGTGTCGGAAGTGGTGATGGCACGGCCGAACAGCGAGGGCGCGAGGGCGGCTGCGAGGGCAACTACGGCGCAGGCTCCGAAACACCATGCGACGGTGCGCCGCGCAGCGGGGTTCCCGGCTTCCTCCATCAGACGCGACAGGCCGAGGATGGCAAGCAGCGGAATGGTGAATTCGGCTATCACGAGTATGCTCTCGACTGCCCTGAATTTGTTATAGAGCGGAACATTGTAGATGAACAGATCGGTGAGCGCGGGGAAGTTTGAACCCCATGCGAGCACGATGCTGAACACGGTGAGCACGAGGAGCGCCCATTTCTCGGGACCGCGGACCAGCACGCATCCCACGAGGAACAGAGCGAGGATAACTGCACCGACGTAAACGGGGCCGTTCGTGCCCTCTGAATCGTTGAAATACTGCGGCAGATAAGGCAGGAGGTCGGCGGCGGGGCGGCCGGCATAGTCGGCTGCACCGTCGAGGCGGTCAAGACCCATGTGCACCATGCCCCCACCTTCGGGCTTGGCGGTGGCACCGCCTTTGATATTCGGGACAAGAAGGGTGAATGTCTCGGATGTGCCGTAGCTCCAGCCTACGATCTCGCCGTAGGGCATGCCTCCTGTGGGGCGGGGAGCGTCGGGGTCAGCCTCGGATGACGGAAGCGGAGTGAGTTCGCTCTGCGAGCGCTTTGTCTCCTTGGAGTATTCATAGGTGTTGTAAAGGCTGGGGAGGTTGGCACCGATGGCAAGCGCACCGCACACCACACTGACGGCCGTGGCGGCACACCAGCGGCGCAGGCGTCCTTCGCGCACGGCACTCACGAGCCAGGCCACAACCAGTCCGAACATCACGAATCCGAAATAATATGTCATCTGCGGATGATTGGCGTTGAGCTGCATCATGGCGAAGAGGGCGAGGAGCGATCCGCCGGTGATGTAACGTCCGCGATAGACCATCACCAGACCGGCTATCGTGGGCGGGACGTAAGCGAGTGTAACGAATTTCCAGATATGTCCGGCACCGATGATGATGACGAAATAGCTCGACAGACCCCAGGCGACGGCTCCGATCAGGGCGTACCACCACCGCTGACGCATGGCCATGAGCAGGATGAAGAATCCGGCCATCATCATGAAAAGGAGGTTGGACGGGGCGGGCAGTCCGAGACCGTAAACGGTGTCGATCCAGCTGAACAGTGAGTTTGAGGGATAGGAGGGCGAAATCTGGAATGTTGGCATACCGCCGAAGAGCGCATCGGTCCACAGAGCCTGTTCGCCGGTCTGCTCGCGGTACACCTGAGCTTCGTGGCCGTTGGCGGCGCCCTGCATCATGTCATACTGTCGCAGGGTGTTGCCCTCCACATTGTCGGGATAGAAGAAAAAGAACGCCACCAGGGCCATCACGACCACCGATATCGCCGACCCCCACACCTGCGGGCGGAGGCACCACTGTTTTATCTTGTCAATCATCTTTTTAGAGTGTCTAAATTCTGAATCTGAGTGCTTCGGGACCTGTGCCGCCGTTGACCCATGCGCGCACCACGCGGTGGTGGAGCTGCCGGCCGGTCATCGGAGTCCAGCCGCAGGGGCTGAGCACGTCGGCGTCGGTCACGGTATAGGGTTCGTCAAGGTGCTCGACCAGCACCATGTCGGCGCGGTAGCCGGGCGCGAGCACTCCGCGGCTTTCGATGCCGAAAAGCCGGGCGGGAGCCTTGCACATGCGGCTGACGGCCATCTCGGGGCCGAACATGTCGAGCATGGCAGGTAGGGAGAATTGAACCATCGGGGCGCCGGACATGGCTGTGAACACATCGCCTTGCTTCTCGGCGAGAGTGTGCGGGGCATGGTCGGTGGCTATGACGGAGAGGCGTCCGTCAGCGAGAGCCCGGCGCAGTGCGTCGCGGTCGGCGGCGGATTTCACGGAGGGGTTCATCTTGATTCGACTGCCGAGACGGGCGTAGTCGTCAGAGCAGTGAATGAGATGGTGAGGGGAGACCTCGGCGGTGATTCGGCGCGAGGCCGGGTCGCCTCCGTCGGGGTCGAAGAGGGCACATTCGGCGGCCGTGGTCACATGAGCCACATGGAGGCGTGTGCCGTAGCGCTCGGCAAGCTCCATGGCATGCTCGGTGGCACGCACGCAGGCCTCGGCGGGGCGGAGGCGGGTGTGCCAGATCATGTTTTCGGGGTCGGGAATCGGGCTGTAGCGGGCCGTGAGGCGGTCAATCACGCCCTGATCTTCGGCGTGGACTACAACGCGGCCGGGCTGTTCGGCAAACACGGCGCGCAGGGGATCGTCTCCGTCGAGCAACATGTTGCCGGTGCTCGAACCCATGAACACCTTTACGGCCGCCACGCGGGAGTAGTCGGTGAGCTGCAGTTCGCGGAGGTTGTCGGCTGTGGCGCCTATCATGAAGGCGTAGTTGCCGGCGGCGGTGCGGGCGGCTATCTCTTCTTTCGCTTCGAGAAGGTCACGGGAGACGGTTGCGGGACGTGTGTTGGGCATCTCGATCCAGGAGGTTACGCCACCGGCGAGAGCGGCGCGGCTTTCGGAGGCTATCGAGGCCTTGTGGGTGAGGCCGGGTTCGCGGAAATGGACGTGGACGTCAATGGCACCGGGCAGCAGGAGGCGTCCGGCTGCGTCGACCGTCTCGGTGGCCTCGGCAAGCACCTCGGGGGGCACGGACCCGCGGCCCATGCGGTCGATGTCGGCTCCGGATGTGAGCAGCCAGCCGGTGTGTTCGGGTTCGAGCCCGGACACTATCCGCGCATTATGTATCAGCACTTTCATGCCTTTTCATACTTTTTGAAGAGCGAGTTCCATTTCAGTCGGATGACGCCGAAGACGGCCTCGCCGAATATTCCCGAATTCATCTTCGACTCGCCGAGCACACGGTTGACGAAGATAATGGGAATCTCCACCACCTTGAAGCCGTACATCACGGCGGTGAATTTCATTTCGATCTGGAAGGCGTAGCCCTTGAACTTCACCTCGTCGAGGGGAATGGTCTCGAGGACTTTGCGACGGTAGCATACGAAGCCGGCGGTGGTGTCGTAGACGGGGATACGGGTGATCAGACGCACGTATTTCGAGGCGTAGTAGGACATGAGGACGCGTCCCATGGGCCAGTTGACCACGTTTACGCCGGTGACGTACCGTGAACCGACTGCCACATCGCCTTCGCCGGAGGCCACCGCGGCCTGAAGTTTCACGAGGTCGAGGGGGTTGTGGGAGAAGTCGGCGTCCATCTCGCAGATGTATTCGTAGCCTTGTTCGAGGCACCATTTGAAGCCTGTGATGTAGGCTGTGCCGAGGCCGAGCTTACCCTCGCGCTCGATGATGAACACTCGCCCGGGATGCTCCTGGGCCTTGGCCTTTACGATGTCGGCTGTGCCGTCGGGTGAGTTGTCGTCGATGACGAGCACATCGAATTCGGTTGGCAGGGCCAATACGGCATCAATGATAGCGGCGGCGTTCTCGCTCTCATTGTACATAGGGATGATCACAGCGGACTTCTCTTTGGTCATATCTCCGGGGTCGAAATTTGAGGTTAATCAATTAACCCACAAAAATACGAACTTTTTCTCAAATGGCCAACGATTGTGAAAAATTCCTAAAAAGAGAGGGGATAGACGCGGAAGTGGCGGGTTGGGTTAGTCGGGTTGGCGGCGCGCACAGGCGCGTTGTTTTTGACGGATTGGTTTTGGCGGATTGGCGGCGACGCCGGAGACCGTCGTGGTCCGTGGGGGCTGGCGCGGAACTGGCGGGTTGGGTTGGTCGGGTTGGCAGCGCGCCCGAGACGTGCGCGGGTCCCTTTTTGGTCGGGTTGGCAGCCACGCCGGAGACCGTCGTGATCCGTGGGATGGCGACAACTGCCTCAAGGATGCGGATTCTTGTTTTTGGATGTTTTCTCCTTAAATGGAGTTACACTTTTTAAACCGTCTATATGCTCGAACAATTGAGGTTCAACATTTGCCAGCATTGGATCAAGAATAAAATCTATGCCTTCTCTGCGCGCTAATTTGGCGGCCGGCACGAAGTCGGAATCACCGGAAAACAGCACTATTTGATCAACAAATTTCTTTAGTGCAAGCGAAGCGATGTCTACGCCTATCTTCATATCGACTCCTTTTTGCTTTACGGATAATGCCACATCATCTTCAGTCAAATCTGATAATGATTTAGTTCCTTTAAGCAGTTCTTTGGTCGCGGCAGGGCGGATTTCCCAATGCCCGTTATCTTTCAAAGTCCCTACCCTTAAGGCCACTTTACGCTTTTGCTTCAGGGCCTCCATAAGCTCTATACGAAATTTGAATTCCGGAGTCTTGCTAAAATCAACCGCTTTTTTACTGATGGGATTATGAGCTTTTTTACCTAAAGGGAGGCAGTCGTAGTAAAATATTCGATATAAGATATTTCTCTTACCGACATGCTTATGAGCCATCGTGTACATCAGTTCCGCGACTTGGGCTCCATCATAGCGTTTGTCTTTGTTATATAGCGCATTAAACCGCTTGATAAAGAAACCGCCATCTATTAGAATTGCAATTTTGATTGGAGGAAGTTGATCGTTTGCCATAGCATAAAAAAAGCTCAGGGGTAGGCGTGTCCATTATCAAGAATTAGCAGAGCCGCTATCGGACACGCGTAGCCGTGAGCGTAATCATGATTGCAAATTTACAAATTTGTTTTTAAATAACAAAATGCTTTTGAGAAAGTTGTAAAAATTTTTATTGCTGTCCGATAAAAATTTTTGAGCGAATAAAAAAATTAGGGTCGATTCCATTTGCAGGATTCGACCCTTTTAGTTTAGTTTGTGTTCGCCAAAACATATCTAAACTATGCGCAAAAATAGTCATTTTAGCGGACAGCCGCTCTATGGTCAGGTGATAAAATTACTTAACAAGTCAAAAATTCTTGCTTCCAGCCGAGAAAAAGGAGGAGAGAGATACACCAAACGCTTCAACTGCTGGATTCATCTGGTGGTGATGCTCTATGCCGTGATAATGCGTTTCG
>CAMWNG010000016.1 GCA_947175575.1 uncultured Bacteroidales bacterium
TTAATACAGACGTAACTGACTATCCTTTTGGTAGTGGTGGCGCGATAACTTATATTCCACGGAACAATTTTTAGCGATACTTTTAGATAAGGATTATTTGTTCACCGCCTCACTCTTTCCCGGTTATACTTTTACAGACGTTTGATCCAGTGGCGGATGTCGTAGGTTTTGATGATCCGGTCGGGGACGGGGACGTTTGGGGCGGCGAGGAATGTGCGGATATCGGGCCAGGGTTGAGCGGGGTCGTCTATTATATAGATATTCTCGGGGCGGTAGAACGGCTCGTTTTTCACGTTCAAATTGTCGGTTATCAGTTTTTTCCCGAAGAAAACAGCCTCAAGCACACGCCACGTTAGCCCGGTCTGGCCCGGTTGCAGGATATCAAGCAGACAATCGGCTCCGCGTGTGAGGTTCAATACCTCGGAATATGGAATCGGGGTCGTGATCTCACATGCGTCCAGGCGCGGAAACTGTCCGTGTCGCGAATGTTTGTCAAAGAGCAGCTTGAATCGGTAACCGATGCCTTCGTTCTCAAGTTCAGCGGCTATCTCGTTAAGCTTCGGGGCGCGCCGTTTATCCACACCTATGAAAAACACCTCGCCGCCGACATGCTGAATTCGCGCGTCTGTCTCGTCCGGAAAGCGATATGTCTGGCCCACATAATCAAGTCCGTAATTCCGGGCATCTTCAGGGTCAAAAGTACACACCCGCACACCGATACGTTTCATAATTTCCGGATAATGACGCATCTTTCGCCTTGACCTGTGACATACCTGCCTCAGCGGATCCCAGAGCATGGAGGTGACATGGCGGGCTGCCACATCTTCCTTGATTATCCTGATGTCCTTTTTGTTTCCTACAGCCCAGAAAATCAGTTTGTCTTCGGGACGGATATTACTCAGAAACTCCACATAATCCGCTCCTAAGATGGTCCGGCTCCATAATCCCGGATGACTCCCGGGCAACAATGAACGCACAAATCTTAGCAACGTGGCGCCGAGCGTACGCCGCCGTCTGTGGACACGCACTACATAACCGCTTTCTTCCCGCAGAGGCGCCAGCAGATAATCGACAAACGAATGAGGCTGCCCCAGAATATATGTCACGGATCCCTCTGCCATTCGTGAAATTTTATTTCCGATCGGCAGACTCATCCTGCACCTTGCGTTCGAGGTGTTTGCCAAGGAGGGCCACCTGATAAATCATTTCCATATATGCACGAATTATGCCTCGGCGCCCGTCGCGTATCGCGCCCTTAAGAATCAGCATCTTAAAGAAGAAAAACCATGGACGCACAAGCAATGCCAAAGCAGAATATCTCCTGCCGAGACGTTTTTCAACCTCATTATCGCTGTAACGGTTCAACTTGGCGATACGCATGGCCATAGTGGGATCATCGAAATGCTCGATCTCGAGCTCTCTACGGGCCGGAATTCGTCCCACCGTTCCGTCTATCTTCACCGGTGCATGAATAATTGCCGGCCAAAAAGCCTTGTCGTGACGGAAAAAACGCACATGCCGTTCCGCCTTGGTGGATGTAAACCGCCCCATGAACATCGAGGCGAAAGGAACCGACAACGCGTCCTCGCAGTCCGGGCGCGCGATATGGTCGTAAAGATAACGCTGCAGCGCGGGCTGTACCCGCTCGTCGGCATCGACCACCAGCACCCAGAGATTCGAGGCACTATGAATGGCGAAATCACGCGCCACCTCGCATATATTATGTCCGTTTCTCGGGAAAGTCACCACTTTCGCTCCATATTCGCGCGCGATAGCTACGGTTTCATCGGTGCTTTCCATATCGCACACAACGATCTCGTCGAATCCCCTGACGCTTTCAAGAGTTTCACGCAACTGCGATGCGGCATTGTATGTATTGATGACTACCGAGATCTTATTATCCATAACATCAGAATTTTCCGGTTACAGCGTACCACAGCCGACTGAATATCGACCGACGCTTCCATTTGGCCACACGTCGGCGCATCTTGTATAATTCCTTGATATCGGCCAGACGGTCCGGGTAATATCTTTCATATTTATCACTGTGTTTCTCAGAAATATATCTCAAGACACGGGCTTCTTTATCAGGCCGCGATGCCGTCACCGACATCGACTCTTTCTTTCTCCGGTACATAAAAAGAGGTTCCGGTATCTGTAATACAACGGAATCCTCGTCCAACATCCGTATCCAAAACTCCCAGTCTTCAAAACCTATGGTCATTGATTCGTCATAACCGCCGATACGTTTGAAGTCAGACTTGCGGAACATGGCCGAAGCAAAAATAGAATTATCCGCCAAAAGGTCTCGGTAGCCGGTGTATGCGATATCTCGCACATGCGATGAAGCTCCGAAACCCCTCCATTTGCTGTAAACCACAGCCGCATCAGGATGACGGTTAAACTCTGCCAAACATTTTTCGATATACGACGGATGAAGCATATCATCCGCATCGAGCGGAAGCAGGTAAATCCCTGCGGCACGCCCGGCAAGAAAATTTCTTGCGCCGGACAATCCTCGGTTTTCAAAACTGAAAAATCTGATACGAGGGTCTCCTCCCGACACTTTTTCAACCTCCTCCGCGACATTGTCGGGCGAGCCGTCATCGCCAATCAGCAGCTCCCAGTCTGTAAAAGTCTGTGAGAGCACAGACCGTATGGCATCGCCAACATATTCCGCCTGTCTGTATGCCGGCATTATCACAGATACTTTCGGAGTCTGTTCTGTTTTCATGGGGTTAGTTGGATTGACATTCGCGCGGTTCTGGACGCAGCGCATATGTATTTCTGAGACGTTCGAAATCGGCAGGACACGCTCTGAGAGCCTCAGTATCTGCAATTGGATCATAACACCTGAGAGCCTCCGCCGGAGTAATCGAAGCAGCCACTGAAGGTATTGGGTCGGTGTCCGGCTCTATTTTATCAAGACCGAAACAACGTGACAAAGCCTCCAGCACCATAGCCGTCGCGCGAGCTTTGCCCGGTGCGGAATATCCCGCTATGTGAGGGGTGGCAATCGAAGCCGCTCTAAGGAGGTCCGGGTCAATCGCCGGTTCTCCTTCCCAACAGTCGACCACTGCCGGCCCGGCTATCCCTTCACGCAGGGCGCGCACCCAGGCCGCAGTGTCGGTCACCGGTCCACGCGCGCTGTTTATGATTATCGGCGCACGGCGCAGCGAGCGGAAAAACTCCTCGCCGGCCATGTGATACGTAGGAAACTCACCATCAACAGTCAGTGGCGTATGAAAAGTTATGATATCGGCACGCCGGGCTATATCTTCCAGACTCACGAAACCTTCGGCTCCTTCGGCGGCCGCGCGCGGAGGATCGCAAAGCAGCACCTGCATATCCATTGCCTTGGCCCAACGCTCCACTATACTGCCGACATTCCCCACGCCTACTATACCGATGGTATAACTTCCGAGGGGCCGGTTTATAAGCCGCATTATCGAAGAGAACACATACTGCGCCACAGCCGGAGCGTTCGAACCGGGCGCGTTGGCCACGGTCACTCCCAGAGCCTCGCATGCCTCGCGGTCGATATGATCTGTGCCTATGGTGGCTGTCCCTACAAACCGTACCTTCGACCCGCGCAACAACGCTTCATCGCAGCGGGTACGGGTGCGGACAATCAGTGCGTCGGCGTCGCGTACTTTCGCAGGGGTGATTTCGTCGGCGTCGAGAGCCTCAAGGTCGGCGACACGCGCCAAATTGCCGAGATAGGGCACATTGCGGTCGGCAACCACTTTCAGATAACGATTCTCCATAGATACAAAAGCACATACACCCCCGCCACCGACAGCACTGCCACATACTGACGGTCAAAGGTATGATTTACGAAATAATGGGTAAGCTGATAGGCTGCACACATGTTCAGCAGCGGCAGATAAGCGAGGACATTGTTATAGTTGAGCACCATGGCCGCAAAAGCCACGAGAGCCACAAGCACCAGCGCGCCGTTATACGCGCGCGCCCGCGCGTTGTAGGCTATGGTCTTCACGACATTCAGCAAAGTGGCCGTAAGCAGAAGGGCAGCCGTAAGGCCAGCCACGATGAGCATGTACAGGACATCCATGAGGTCGGGTGCGGCAAAAATACTCTGCACCTCCGGCAGATGAAAATCGTCGAGGTCAACGATTCCGAATCCCAAGAGATTTATCCACACCGTGGCACACCCCAGAAATGCGGCAAGAAGAGTACGGGTGTTGAATATGCGCATCTGAGCGCACATGAGCAGGAAGACAGGCACAAAAACCAGAAAACAATACTGCACCGCGCAGCCCAGCGAGAGTATCACGAAAACGAGAAAAACCCTGCGCACAGGCCATGGATGATCCCAACAGCTGAACATCAGATAGATACAGGTGATGACCGCCAGAGCCAACAGAGTGCCGGAATTGAAGACGAGCAATTCGCGCGGCACAGCAGCCTGCATTATGGCGAACAGACCTACTGGAAGGCGCGACGTAGCCCTCATCACGTTGAAGGCGCCGTTTACCACCACCATCATCACCATTATCAGAAAATTCAGGCCCAGATTGATCAAAGCCGACCATAGGGGTGAGAACGGCCACAGGCCGGGCGATGGCAATGCGAGCCCCTGATCTCCCTGATCGGGAAGCATTGTTTCCATACTGCCGGTCAGAAGCACGAAGAACAGGGCCACTCCCACCATCCACATGGCGGTGACGTTGGCGTGCATCTTCCTGCTGAGCTCGACAGACTGCATTCCCTTGCGGATGTAAGTGTCAGAGGGCCAACACGTCGCGACCTATGTCACGGCGGAAATTCATACCCTCGAAATGTATCTCACCAAGAGTGCGGTAGCTGCGCTCGAGCGCTTCCTCAAGAGTATCTCCATAGCTGGTGACGGCCAGCACACGGCCGCCTGATGTCACCGTGCGCCCCTCGGCATCGAGAGCTGTTCCGGCATGGAACACGATAGAGTCATGGGAATCAAGATTACCTGTGATAACCTTTCCTTTAGGATACGACCCGGGATAACCTCCGCTCACGGCTATCACAGTGGCGGCGGCGCGAGGGTCATGTTCGGCGGGAATGTCGGCGAGGTCGCCGCGGGCGCAGCCTTCGAGCAGATCTACCAGATCCGAAGCCAGACGCGGCATCACCACTTCTGTCTCCGGATCGCCCATACGCACGTTGTATTCGATCACTTTGGGATCTCCATCGACATTGATAAGACCCAGGAATATGAAGCCGCGGTAGGTGAGTCCGTCCTGTTTCAGGCCGTTGACTGTCGGCAGGATGATGCGTTCGCGCACCTTATCCATAAAAGTTTCATCAGCGAATTTTACGGGGCTTACGGCTCCCATACCGCCGGTATTCGGACCGGTATCGCCCTCTCCCACACGCTTGTAATCCTTGGCTACGGGCAGCACACGGTAGCCGCCGTTGCCGTCCGTAAGCACGAACACGGAGCACTCTATGCCGGCCATGAACTCTTCGATCACAACCTTCGAACTCGATGCGCCGAACTGCCCTGCGAGCATCTCGGCCAGAGCTTTCTTAGCTTTTTCAAGATCATTTATGATAAGCACACCTTTGCCGGCGGCAAGCCCGTCGGCCTTGAGCACATAAGGAGCTTTCAGAGTTTCGAGAAATTTCTCACCATCATGCAGAGTGTCTGAGGTGAATGTGCGGTAGGCGGCTGTCGGAATTCCATGACGCATCATGAAATCCTTAGCGAAATCCTTTGACCCCTCAAGCGCGGCAGCGGCTTTCGACGGGCCGACAACCAGCAGCGGACTATCTTCGAAATAATCATAGATTCCGGCCACCAACGGGTCCTCGTTACCGACAACCAGCATGTCGATGCCGTTGCGCTCCACAAACTCCTTTATGGCAGGAAAATCAAGCGGACTGAGCGACGGAACGGTAGTGCCGTAACGAGCCGTGCCGGCGTTTCCCGGAGCAATCCAGAGGTGTGCGGTACGCGGACTTTCGGAGATTTTGCGGGCCAGGGCACTTTCGCGTCCTCCCGACCCTAAGAGCAGAATGTTGAGCTGATTCATCGGTAATTTTTCTTATGATTTTTTCTTCCAGCCACGTGAACGCATGATCGGGCCTTCCTGCGGCGGTAGCTGAGGCTGACGGCCACGAAGCATCTTGAGTGCATCGGGGTTGCGTCGCTTTGCCAGCGGATTTTCTGATTCAATATCTGACACGGGAGCCGGGGCCGGTTTTACGAAACGTGACCGGGAATCGCCTTGAGCGGCAGGGCGCCGTCCGCGGTCGGCGCCGCGGCTGTCGCGCCGGTCAAACCTGTCGCGGCCGTCACCGGAGCCATGACGCGGCCCGCGCTCGGGTCGTTCGGCTCCCTTACCGATCTTACCTCCGCGGCTTACAAAACTTTTGCGGTCGCCTTCAAAAATTATGTATTCACGCAGCGAACATTCAAGCGACCCGTTGAGCATCGGGATTTTCTCGCTGGGTGCAAGTCCTATCTTGGCGAAATATTCGTCACGGTAGCCGATTATCCAGACATGATATCCCGTGAACACACGTTTGAGTTTCTGACCGATGGTCTGATAGAGTGCGTCCATATCGGGAGCCGATATACGCTCGCCGTAAGGAGGATTGGTCACCAGCACACCTGCCGGTTTCGGAGCTTCTTCCCATGCACTGATAGGTTTACGTTCCAACTCGATGTATTTGCCTACACCCGCACTCTTTATGTTTGCCGTGGCAATATCGATGGCTTTCGGGGAAATGTCGGCACCGTGAATCTTGAATTTTACTTCTCGCTCGGCTGAATCGTCATTGTAAAGGCGGTCGAAAAGCTCGCCGTCGAAATCCGGCCAGCGTTCGAAGGCAAAACCCTTGCGGTAGATGCCGGGATTTATGTTCGCGGCAATAAGGGCAGCCTCTATCAGGAATGTACCTGAACCACACATGGGATCGACCAGCGGGCAGTCGCCACGCCATCCGCTACGCAGTATTATGCCTGCGGCAAGCACTTCGTTGATGGGAGCTTCTGTCTGCGCCACGCGATAGCCGCGCTTGTGAAGCGATTCTCCTGACGAATCCAGCGAAAGAGTTACGTCGTGACCGTTTATGTGCACGTTTATCATGACATCCGCATCTTGAAGACGCACGCCGGGACGGCACTCCTCGCCGTAACGGTCGCGGAACCAGTCGACGATGCCGTCCTTCACTCTGTATGTAACGAAGCGGGAATGTTTGAATTCGTCAGAATTGGCTACAGTGTCTATGCAGAAAGTCTTGTCAGGCGACAGTATGGTACTCCAGTCATATTCCTTTATCTGCTCATAGAGAGCATCGGGATCGCCTGCTTTGAATTTGAAAAAAGGCTTAAGGATGCGCAGTGCCGTGCGCGATGAAAGATTGGCCCGGTATAAAAGTTCAAGATTGCCTGTGAACGACACCATCCTCCGTCCGGGCATCACATTCTCGGCGCCCATCGCGCGCAGTTCTTCAGACAACACATCTTCAAGACCCTGAAAGGTCTTTGCCACCATTTCAAATTTCTGTTCCATACAGTGCTATTAAAAAACACTGCAAAATTACAAAAATTTCCACGTCTGCCAAAGCATCCGCGGGGCAAAATGACAAGCTCGGTCTTACGGCCTTTTTCCGGACGGGACGAAACGCCGCCCTACAAGATTCCAGGACATGAACGAGGCTGCCACGGTGATGATGGTGACGGTCGCCAGCCCGGCCCACGGATTCCATTCGCGTACACCGTACCACACGGCCAGCTGGATTATCGGGTAATGGAAAAGATACATGTCGTAGCTGACATTATCGTGCCGGCTAATGCGACCACCCCAGTTCCCGATCATCGACACCCACATCACCAACGCACTGAAAACAAACGGACTTAGTAAAAGATAACTGTCAGGTATAAGGTAGATTATAGACCACAGCACCACTATACCCGCAGCGATTGACTTGCTGTAACTCAAGAACTGACGCAGGTACAGACGGATAAGCGCGCCTACATAGAAAAAGGACAGCTGACCGCAGAACTGTCGGGAAAGTATATCGAAGATATTACGCCCTGTAGTTTCATAAAGATAATTGAATCCGATACGGTAAGCTATGGATAAAATTATTATTGTCCATATCACTGCATCACGCGCACGCGCAAGTTTATGAATACGGTAGATTATCCATGAAACCACAGGTACACTGAGATATAGAAACCATTCGACTTTCATTGTCCATAATGATCCGTTAACGGATGCTGTCATCATCTGACCGCCCTGAAACACTCCGGGCAGGTCAGGCTGAATGAAATTCATGAACGAAAGATTGGCTATAAGATATTTCCACCATTGACCCGAAGTGAAATATTCAGCGACAGACAGTGTGGAGATGGCCGAAAGTCCTATTGCACAAACGATCACGATGAAAAAATAGGGTGGCAGAATACGCCGCGCGCGCAATTCCAGATATTTTTTCAATCGCGGATGTTTATGATAACTGTCAAACATCAGGAAGCCGCTGAGTGTGAAGAAAGAAGCCACCGCCACATTTACATTGATAAGCGGTAAGGGAAATGACGTTCCCGCCAGATCATTGTAGTGGGAAACCAGAACCGTCATCGCAAGGAAATAGCGCACCACGTCCATATTGTTGTTGGTGCGTATAAGTTTATTCTTAACTTCCTGTTCTGTAACCATTTCTTAATACTCTGACGGTTTCACTTTCATAAATCCTTCTGTCATGTATCTCAACGCCTTGAAAAACGGTGCATTCCGACGGGGAACATCACGCAAAAGATGCATAAATCCTGACAGCAGTCCATAATGTATACGCATCAGTGCGCCTTGAGCGCGCAGAACCGGCGCGGTCGACTCTCGGCTGCCTGTGGTAAACCCGGGATGTTCAGTTATTGTGACAGGGAAAAAACATCCGTGCAGACCTTTCTTTATCAGCGAACGCAGAAATATATCTTCCTCACCCGAACCGAATACAGGAGCGCCTATACCGAAATCAAGTGGAAACCTGACATCAACGGGCAGAGAAACGCGACGCAAGGCCAGTTCGAAAGACGTCAGATAAAAGCCTTTCGGATATGCAAGCTTGAAATCAAAGGGATGTTCAGGATAGGTCTTGTTATCAGAACCTGAATAGCGGAACGTGGCAAAATCAAGCTGCGGATCATTTTTGAAAACATCAATCACTGACTGTAATCCTTCCGCTGAATAATTGAGATCATCGTCGGCTATAAGCAATATGTCTCCGGTGGCATGATCAAGTCCGAAATTGCGGTTGGCGCTCAGGCCTCGTCCCGGATGTTGTTTCACAGTGATGTCATCGCGCAGCAACGACCGCGGGATGTCGAACGGCGCGGTATCCGGATTCTGCACTGCGACAAGATACGACACTCCTTCAAGCGACGGCAACTTCATCTGTGCCGTTCGCTCAAGTCCTTTAAGACCATAGGTGGATATGATAACCTGAAGTGTCATGAATTAGCTTCCCAGAATTTAACAGAACGGTCCGCCACTTTATCCACCGAGTTATGACGTTCCACAAATTCGCGTCCTTGGGCACCTCTGTTCCGAATGTCCTCAGGATTCTGCACGGCCGAGGTAAGAATCCCGTGAATACGTTCTTCATCAGGAACAACATTGATTATCGGCCGCAGTTTTTCCTCGCCTATGAACCGGTAATATTCTTCTTCTCCACCGCTCACCACAGCCTGCCCGGCTGCCATCGCGAGCAATGCGTTTGTTGCGGGAGTATAGGAATAGAGCTGATCTATCACGACATCAGCAGAACGCATCCGTTTCACATACTCGGCATAAGGAAGATTTTCCACAATCTCGAGACTTGATCTTTCGGGATTTTCAGCCACCACACGCCGGGCTACCCGTTCAAGCACATCGGTGCCTTTGAACGCTTTGCGGTGAGAATGTCGCCCAAGAAAGAGATTTACTTTACCGTCAGCCGCGAGAATCCTGTCTATAGGCTTCACCGATTGCAAGTCGACAGGGATTCCTACATACTCGAGGGGTACTCCGGTTCCAAGCAGTTCAAAAGCTTTATGATATTCATAAAGCGCTGTAGTAATGCCGTTTACACCGGAATATACCTCATCGCACCATCGGCCTATCTCTCCTTCACGCCAACGGGTGTCGGCACGCAATACCGCATCGTTCGCATGATTAGGATTGCCGGGAGAAAGAAAATATTCATTGTACTGTAGAGGTGATCTGTCGGAAAGCACCATATCCATGAATGCCTTATCGGTACCGGCAGCGTTCAGAAAAACGGCTCCGTTATGACGTCTGAGCATGCGGAACACCTGCCGCAGCCGCGCCGGACGCAACGTGGCGAAAGCCGGACTTATGATAGAAACCACATCATAGCCCCGGAAAACTCCTGACCACAACATTTTGGCAAATAAAAACGCTCCGCCGGCCGGTCCCGGAAGAGACCGTCTCAGCGAGAGCGTGTATTCGGTGTTCATGAAACCGCCACCGTCCGATGCCACAGCCGCATCATGCCCCATGCGTCTAAGCCCGGTGGCCAGACAGGCATGCAGATTGCTGTAATCGCCCAGCAGCAGAATTTTCATGATAGGATTATGTCACATTGTGAGTCTGCGAAGATTTTCCATTACCTCCGCGGCCGACATCCGGCGGTGGGAACGAATAGCCGCAGCGAAATCACTGGCTGCAGCTGAAACTCTCGGATGCTGGAACAGACGCCTGTAATATTCGTACCGGTCGTTATAAAGCGCATCTACTTCGTCGGCTTCGAGAGCGCACCAGCGTTCACCCTCCTCAACCATAAATGTATGTATCGCGTCGAGCATCTCTTGCTCGATGCGCAGGGTCGAGGCATAATGACGGCATAGTATGTTTCCGAGAAGGAGATTGCCTCCAACCTGATATTGTCTGAGTATGTCGCGCCACGCAAGTTTGGCGGACATTCGCGGGCTGGTGGCGAAAAAGAACTCTCCGGCCATCTCGAAAGATTCCTCACCCGGCTCCATCGATACGGAAGCAAGCATATCCTCGCTGTCGCATGTCAGCAGAGCGATGGCCATTCCGGCAAGTCCGTAACTCTTGTCGTTGTCGTCTGTATATTTAAAATATTCTTTCATCAATTTCAGAGTATGGTCTCCGGATTAAGTAACTCTTCAAAATTAGTTTATATTATGGCTTTTTTTGTAACCCTTCGGGCTGATATGCCTTTGATTGTCTTGATGGAGCCTTTCTCCCTTTCGTTCAGTCGTGTAGCTCGCTACACTCCTTCTCTCAACGAAGAAATTCCCGCATCAATCCTACTCAAATTCATATCAGCTAATTTTTAAGAGTTACTTATGTGGATTTACTTGATAACAACTATCTTGGTGACAGCTTTGTCTGACATCTGGTCGCTGCCTGTAGAGGCGAACACCAGATATACGCCCGAATGAACACGGTTTCCGCCGGCGTCGCGACCGTCCCAAACTATCATACCGCCTTCACTTGTGGCCTGATATACAGCATGACCTTGTGTATCCGTGATTTTCACGAGAGTATTATCCATAAGGCCGGTAATGGTTATCCAACCCTCGTAATCGGGACGTACAGGATTAGGATAAGCATACACATCGCTGAGATCCTCGGCTGTAGGTGCAGCGTCCGAACTGTAGACATATTGTCCGTAGGGGGTGGCTATGAACACGTCATTGCCTTCGGGATTGCAGGCTACGGCATGTACAAGGTTTGACATCAGGGGAGAATTGTCAGTAGTGAAATGTTTCAGTATTTCGGTACCGTCCGGATTCACCTGATACAGACCCGAGTTGGATGTAGCAATCCATTTATTGTTGTTCACATCCACGGCTATACCGAAAATGGTTTCGGAAGCGAGCAGATGATCCGCATAGTTTGTACCGTCGTTACGGGCAACTTTCGGTCTTACCACGAGCAAATCTTTTGACGAGCCCTGTCCGAGCTGCTCAGTATCTTTTATAATATATATACCGCTTGAGCTTCCGAGCCATATATGATTGTTCTTATCAGCCACGGCCGCTGTCTTGTATGTGGGGAAAGAAACCTGATTGTCCTGATCGCGCCAACCTGTGTACTGACACACTATATCGTCCTTCACATCGGAGGTTCCGCGTGTATCGTAACCGTACACCACACCGCCGTAATCGCCATCAAGATAGATCGCCTTTCCGGAAGGAAGTATGGTGAAGCGAGAGTCAAGACTCCCGATGAAATTGTTAGGCATACCGGACGATACATACCAGTCATCGTATGTTATCTTCGCATTCAGATCAGCGCGCAGACGGTCGAGAGCGGCTTTCTTGAGCACATGAAGTGTGCCGGGAGCGGCTCCGGGAAGATGATTGGCGGCATCATAGTAATTTTTCTCGGCTAACCACAGATTACCTGAATTATCGAAAGTCAACCAGTTGCCGTATGCGCGCCATACGGATGTTTCTATTGGAGAATTGCTGCTGTCGAAGCGAAATTTTATTTCACCATCCTTGATGCCGAGAATACCATCCCATGTTGTCATGACATATATGAGACCATCTACAACCGGATCAGCCAGAATAGCGGAAGCACCGCTGTAAAGCAGCTTGCTTCCGTATTGTTCAGCTGCTGATTTGGCTTCATTGGAAAGCTGGCCGGAAAGTTCAACTTCAGGATAGTATTTGATTATATCACCTGTCTGCCAGTCGTATGCCTCGAGCATAACAGGGGTTCCGAATATGTTTTGGGCACCGGGAATGAATCCGCTCATTGTCTCCGGATGATAATACAACCGACCGGGAGTGCTCGCAGTGTGGGTGGTGGTGAGCTGTATGGTACCCTGAGGTTTGTATCGTTCCGATATTACAGAAGGGGTAGACCCCGAAAGATCGAAACAGCCGAGTCCTTCATAATTGCTCTGCCACACTTTCTTAGAACCCTGCCAACCGGAAGCCAACCCACCCTGAAGATTAGCGGGGAGAGAAACTGTTGATTCAAGCGAACAGTCCTTTCCTATAAAGTAAATCTTGTCTGATGTAACGGAAGCCCAACCGGTCGATGTCGGAATCAGAGTTTTAGTATCGGGCACAGAGGCTCTGTTTTCAAAAGATGACGCATAGGAACCGTCTGCATTCTTTATCATCTTGACCTTAAAGATTTTTCCGCCTTGCAGATTCAAGAATGAGTTGTCGTCCAGAGTCTCCCAGTCGTCGATACCTATGCTCTGCACAGGTTTGAACGAGTCAAGACTGTTATGACGCGCGTTTATATCCGAAACACACAAAAAGCCTGTTTCAGGATTTCTGATGAGCAACAGATTGCCTACAGGAAGTACTCGTGTGATAGATTTGTTATAAACTCCGCTTTCAACAACCACATGTTTCTGGTCGTCATATACCACAAGACCGAAATCCGTGCCAATATATATACGGTTGTTCTTACCGAACTTTACAGTATTGATCGTTTTTGCCGTATTGAGCGATGAATCTTTAATTTCGGGAAGATTGACCACACGGCCCGAGTCATATATGAGATCGATGTTGCCGTTAGTATAAGTTACAAGAAGATATTTTCCGTCGGGATTATAGTAAAAATCGCGTACATTCGCATCAGACAACAATCCTCCGGGAGTAAAATATACGGTTTCGTTGGCTTCCTTGTCATAACAGTAAAGAAACTGTTTTCCGTAAGAGGGGGTCGATGTGGTGTAATACACCCTTTCAGGCGTATCAATAACTTTGGTTATATCTGTACCGGTAGTGGGGAGGATTTTCCACGTGCCGGGCGCGCTCTGCGCGGAAGATACTAAACCCGCCACAGCAAGAACACTAAGGAGAAAGAATTTTTTTATCATCGTAGGCTTTAATGAGCTTGGTTGTACAGAATAACTATAAAATCAGTGCTGACACTGTTTCTGCAGGTATTCAACGAGCAGGCGAGTGGCACGTCCCCGATGGCTGAGGGCATTTTTTTCTTCTGCCGTAGCCTCGGCGAAAGTTTTCACTTCGCCTTCGGGTAAAAAAACAGGATCATAGCCGAATCCATCATTTCCGCGCGGAGCTTCCATTATTTCGCCATTCACTATCCCTTCAAACAACACAGGTTCTGAATTTCCCTGTATGAGGGCTATGACTGTACGGAAGCGTGCCTTGCGGTTGTCCACACCTTTCATTTTCTCAAGCAGCAGAGCCATATTGGCCTGCGAGTCATGACCTTCACCAGGCGCGAAACGTGCCGAATGCACTCCGGGAGCACCGTCAAGAGCCTCAACTTCAAGACCGGTATCATCAGCAAAGCAGTCGTAACCGTAACGGTCTTTTATCCAACGGGCTTTCTGAATAGCATTATCCTCAAGAGTGGTACCGTCTTCGGGAATATCGTCATGACAGCCGATATCAGCCAACGACAGAATTTTCATCCTGCCGTCGACTATCCGGCGTATTTCTGAAAGTTTATGGGCGTTATTGGTGGCGAATACTATGTCCATGTTTATTTAATAACGTAAACGGACCTTATTTATTGTACTGTATCACCCAACCACAATATTCACAATCTTTCCGGGCACGACTATCACTTTTCGTACCGTTTTGCCCTCGAGCCATTTCGCGGCAGATTCATGACCAAGTGCCAATGCTTCCACTTCGGCAGCGGGCATGTCGGCTGCAACATCAATGTTGAATCGTGCTTTGCCGTTGAAAGACACTGCATAGCGTGCCGTGCTTTCACGCAGATAATCCTCGTTATGTTCAGGCCAGCGTGCGTCGCACACAGTGGTGTCATGTCCCAGAGCTGAATGCCAGAGTTCTTCTGCCACATGCGGAGCAAAAGGCGCCAGCACTATCACAAGAGGTTCAAGTATCGCACGGCTGTGACAGTTCTGTTTGCTGAGTTCGTTCACACATATCATGAATGCCGCTACGGAAGTGTTGTATGAGAAATTCTCGATATCGGCAGTCACTTTCTTGATGAGTGTATGGAGAGTCTTGAGATTTTCAGCTGTCGGAGCATCATCGTTCACCAGACATTCATCACCCTTGTAATAAAGGTTCCACAGTTTTTTGATGAAACGGTTCACACCGTCGATGCCGTTGGTATCCCAGGGCTTTGACTGTTCAAGCGGGCCGAGGAACATTTCATACAGACGCAGAGTATCCGCACCGTAACGGTCCACTATATCATCGGGATTGACTACATTGAATTTTGATTTCGACATTTTCTCCACCATGCTTCCGCAGATGTATTTACCATCTTTCTCGGTGATGAACTCAGCGTCAGCAAATTCGGGACGCCAGCGACGGAATGCCTCCGTGTCCAGCACATCATTATGCACCATGGAGATGTCCACACGGATAGGTGTCACTTCATAATCATCCTTGAGGCCGTAAGACACAAATTTGTTAGTTCCCTGAATACGGTACACAAACGATGTGCGTCCCTGAATCATACCCTGATTGATGAGTTTTCGGAACGGCTCATCTTCACATACCTTACCGAGATCGTAAAGGAATTTGTTCCAGAAGCGTGAATAGATAAGGTGACCGGTGGCATGTTCCGTACCTCCTATATAGAGGTCTACCTGACGCCAGTAACCGTTCGCCTCCGGACTTACAAGTTCGTTGTGGTTGCGCGGATCCATATAACGCAGATAGTAGGCCGACGAACCGGCGAAACCGGGCATAGTGTTCAGTTCCAGCGGATACCCTTCGGGAGTTTTCCAGTTTTTGGCGCGACCCAGCGGCGGTTCACCTGCCGCGGTGGGCTTGTATTCCGAAATTTCCGGCAACAGCAACGGAAGCTGATCTTCCGGCAGCATACAGGGTATTCCATCCTTATAATATACGGGGAAAGGCTCGCCCCAATAGCGCTGACGGCTGAAGATGGCATCGCGCAGGCGATAGTTCACCTTTACACGTCCTATTCCTTTGGCTGCTATAAATTCCTTAGCTTTTGCAATGGCTTCCTTGACTTCGAGACCGTTGAGATCAAGTTCGTCCGAAGCCGAATTTATCATTTTTCCTTCTTTGGCTTCGAAACTTTGTTCGGACACATCGGCACCTTCAATCAGCGGAATCACTGGAAGATCGAAAGCACGGGCGAATGCATAGTCACGTGCATCATGAGCCGGAACCGCCATGATGGCACCGGTACCATAGCCTGCCAGCACATAATCGCTCACATAAATGGGTATTTCACGACCTGTGAGCGGATTTACCGCATATGATCCTGTGAATACACCTGTCATCTTCTTATCGATCATGCGTTCGCGCTCCGTCTTGTGTTTGACAGCGGCAAGATATTCATCCACAGCCTTGCGTTGTTCAGGAGTGGTGACCGCATCGACATATTCGCTCTCAGGTGCAAGCACCATGAATGTCACTCCGAAAACTGTGTCGGCGCGAGTCGTGAAAATTTCAAGTTCGAGATCATCACGGCCTGCTACCTTGAAGCGCATTTCGGCGCCCTCGCTGCGTCCTATCCAGTTGCGCTGGGTTTCTTTCAGTGAATCGCTCCAGTCGATGGTATCGAGGCCACGAAGCAGACGCTCGGCATAAGCGCTCACCCGCAGACACCACTGATACATCAGTTTCTGTTCTACCGGATAGCCACCGCGTACGCTCAGACCCTCGCTCACCTCATCGTTGGCAAGCACGGTGCCAAGTTCGGGACACCAGTTCACCATGGTGTTGCCAAGATAGGCTATGCGGAAATTCATAAGCGCGTCGCTCTTCTGCTTTTCATCCATGGCTTTCCATTCCTCGGCAGTGAAGCTCACCTCGTCGCCTGCTGCATTTATGCCTTCCGTGCCGTATTTTTCGAAGTGTTCAACAAGGCCGGTTATGGGCATCGCCTTCTGCAGCTTGGTGTCATAATAATGATTGAACATCTGTTGGAAAGCCCACTGCGTCCAGTGATAATATTCAGGATCACATGTGCGTATCTCGCGATCCCAGTCGTAGCAGAAACCTATCTTGTCGAGCTGAGAGCGATAGCGGGTTATATTATCGGTAGTGGTCTTTTCAGGATGCTGACCCGTCTGTATGGCATACTGTTCGGCCGGCAGACCGTAAGCGTCGTACCCCATAGGATGCAACACATTGAATCCCTGAAGACGTTTGTAGCGTGAATATATGTCGGAAGCTATGTAACCCAGCGGATGTCCTACATGCAGACCAGCGCCCGAAGGATACGGAAACATGTCGAGCACATAGAATTTGGGACGTGCAGGATCAATTTCGGCTTTATATGTCTTGTCTTCTTTCCAGCACTGCTGCCAACGCTGTTCGATGTCGCGATGATTGTATTCCATCTTTATATTTAGTTGTATTATTGATCTGATTATTACGTTCAGCTCATTTCGAGCATTCTTTCGATAGGACGACGCGCCGCTTCGGCGAGTTCAGGATCTACCGTGATTTCGGGTGTTTCGTCGCGCAGACACGCATACAATTTTTCGAGGGTGTTGAGCTTCATGTATCCGCAGTCGTTACATCCGCATGTTGTGGCGTCGTCCGGCGGAGCGGGAATGAAGGTCTTTCCGGGACAATCCTTGCGCATCTGATGGAGAATGCCGCTCTCCGTAGCCACTATAAATTCTGATGCTTCGCTTTCGCGCGCAAAATCAAGCAGTGCGGCAGTCGACCCTACTTTGTCGGCAAGGAGAACTACCGCGCGTTTACATTCGGGATGTACCAGAATCTTTGCTTCAGGGTGAGTTTTTTTGAGTTCCAGAATTTTTTCTACTGAAAATTTTTCATGCACGTGACAGGCTCCGTCCCATAACACCATATTTCTTCCGGTAACGGAATTTATATAGTTTCCGAGATTACGGTCCGGTCCGAAGATAATTTTGGAGTCCTCCGGCATGGCATCAATTATCCGGCGGGCGTTGCCTGAAGTGACCAGGATGTCAGTAAGAGCCTTGACTCCGACAGAAGTGTTCACATATGAAACTACAGTATGCCCCGGATGCTCCTTGATGAATTCCGCGAAGCTGTCGGCCGGACAGCTGTCCGCGAGCGAGCAACCCGCATCGGCATCCGGCACGAGCACCTTTTTATCCGGACACAGCAGTTTGGCTGTCTCACCCATGAAATGTACACCGCAGAGCACTACGATCCGTGCATCGTCAAGTGTGGCTGCATAGCGGGCCAGAGCGAGGGAATCGCCTATATGGTCGGCTATATCCTGTATAGGACCCTGCTGATAATAATGAGCGAGAATTACGGCTTTCTTCTCTTTTTTCAGACGCAGGATTTCCTGTTTGAGCTGATCGGTCGACATGGAGTTTTCAACACCCATCTTCTTTTTCTTTAGTGTTTTTGGAAAAAAATTTTTTAACCAAAAAATATCAAATAACAATAATGGGGTGTAGAAAAGTTCAAAACTCGGAACCTATAAATTTGCTTTTTAGGGTTATCAAACTTTTACATGTCTTTATAGACAGTCTGTCTACATCCGTAAATGTTGAATGACAGTGAGTTCTAAACCTTATCAACACCCTGTTTATAAAGTGCAAAGTTAATAAATTTATTGCAAACATAAGCCCAAAACATGTACAAAAACATCATCACAACCACGTTACGGTGGTTTACAACCTGTGTCTTCACCTATGTGTTCAGATGTGCGGTTTGCTCTTTATACACTTTCTCTACATGGTTTTCCACATACTTATGAACATACTCGCGAATGTGTGAACCGGGGCTTAAAACCGGCGAGACGACTACCTCACGGTGCCGTCTCGTCAGTTAAACCAATCATTATCACATTTCTTACATATACATAACACTTCGTCCCTGCGGATGGTTCACGCAGGGACGGAAATTTTTCAAAAATTTTCAGACTTTACTTTTTCATGAATCTGTAGGCTGCCGCGGTGTGCGCTTCGGCCAATGCCTCTGAATAAGGAATATGCGCGTGTCTGGCATAAGCTTTCACAAGTTTGTACCAGAATCGTTCGTCTTCGGTGATGGTACGGAAATTCTTCATCAGTTTTCTACGGTCGGTGACATCAAATTCCATACGGTTGAGATCTACCATGAAGAAGTCGTAACGGTTACGTTCGTCCAGGCGTCGCAGGAGATTGCCTTGTGAAAAGTCCTTGACCCAGACCCCTACGTCGTGCAATCGGGCTATGAGCGCACCAAGCTGATCGGCCAGACGGTCGATGTCTTCTCCCGGAAGGAACGACCGCATTTCATGAAAACCGGTAAGTTGCTGACTTACAAAATAGCTTTTTCCGAGCAGCGGGCCATGATGGATTTCCACGTAAGCCAGAGGTTCGGGTGTATTGAAACCCAGGTTTCGCAGGCGCAGGGAATTTTCATAACTCCGGCGTGCTTTGCTGTGACGCAGAGTAGTGTAGACCAATCGGTTTATTATATGAGGAATACGGAATGATTTTATGTTTATATCACGATCTTCATGACATAGTTTCACCACTCTGTTTCGTCCTTCGTATATGACTGTACAGCCGTCAGGAAGTTCACCTGTAAGGAGTGTGTCCACTACAGGTGCAACATCTTTGGCCCAGGGGGCTATGAGTTGTTTAACTTTCATTATATACGGCTTTTATGGCATTATAGAAATGGTCGTAAGTGCCGGTGGATTCATAATGTTTGCGCCCGGCCAGAGCAGTTTTATCTATTTCCGTACGGTTGAAAACACGTGTTGAAAGTTCGGCAGGTTCAGCGGATATGAAAGCTGTGGCGGCGCAGTCAGCCATCAGACGGTTGTATGGAGTGTCTTCTCCCACGATTACATCGGCACATGCGAGTCGTTTCATAGGATCGAAGTCGTCACCGTGCCAGGTGATACGGGAATCTATCCCTGCGCTGCGTGTACGTCTTATAGGTCCCATAATGAATGATCCACGTCCTGTGCCGCAGACATCAAGAGTCCATTCGCGATCCTTTAAATCTTCAAGATTTTTCAACAGCTCCGGCAGCCTGCATCCTTTAGTCAACTGTCCTATGTAGAGGAGGCGTGTGATACCATCGGTTTGCGGTGTTTTTTCGAGATGTATATCAGGAATTCCCGGAGCTACATAAATGGCTGATTCTATATCTTCTACAGGTTCTGGCGTATCCTTTGTAACTGCTGATACCATATTTATCGTCCTTCGCTCACATTCTTTGAATTTCGGAAGAAGTGAGGCATTAAGGAACGCAAGCACTGTCTTTATTTCCTGTTGACGGCCTGATAATCGGGCAGAGTTCAGGGCAAGACGGGCATCTTTAGTTGTGAATACATGAATGATTGTAGGTCCGGATAATTCCCGCAGGACACCTGAAAGTTTTACAGGAGATAATACGTCCAAAGGTCCACCGTTACCGATAGTTATCGGTTGCATATCCGAATATACTTCAGCCCGTGGATCTTTTTTACGTATGAAGACCTTGACTACATGTCCTTCGGCTCTGAGTGTGGATGCCAGAAAAGATGCGTAATCAGTCGCATAGTTTGAATATACACCCCCGGTCAGAAATATAATGTTCATCGGGCAGAAATCATGTGTCGGGCCATACGCCATGCCTGATATGCGGTGGCTGCCCGGCGGCGCGCTATTTTCAATCCTGCTTTTCCGTCAAGCCATGCAGACTGTCCTATCATACATTTCATATAAGCCTTCATTCCTTTCAAGGCAGGGGTAAGAAATCCTACCGATTGATGTGCTGCCGCGATAATCTGGGATTCCAGGGCTGCCAGTCTGTTTTCCTTACGATAAAATTCTTTGAGGGAAGCACAGCGGTAATGATGTATGGCTCCTTCAAGCGATGCAGGCATCACTCCGTCCGGATACGATATTTTGTCACTTACGTCGCGCAGGTTCCAGTTGGCGTAGCGTTTGTTGAACAGACGCACGTGTCTGGTAGGATTGAAACCGGAGTGTCCGAGCGGTTGACCGCAGAAATAGTTCTGCACTTCTATGTCGTACACCCTGTGTTTGAATCCTTCTTTTTTCATTTCGATGATGTGGGCGCGCAACTGTTCGTCGAGCACCTCATCGGCATCGATACTCAGAACATAGGAATGGGTGGTGAGGCCTGTGGCAAACTGACGCTGCGACCCGAATCCGGCGAATTCGCGTCGTGTTACCTTGCATCCGTAGCGTTCGCATATCTCGACACTGCGGTCGGTGCTGTATGAATCCACCACCACGATCTCGTCGGCTACTCCCTGCAGCGCGTTGAGACAGCGGTCCAGATTTGCTTCTTCGTTACGGGTTATAATGGTTGCAGAAATCAGTTCCATGACCTTAGACAAAAGATGCGCAAAGTTAACAAATTTTTTTTGCCACGGCAAAACCCTCGCTTTATTTTTTTGAAGTTGAGTGGTCAATACCCTCTCAAGCGCAGGAAATCCTTGAATTTTTGTTCTATCACAGATCTTTCAGAGTCGGTGTAATAGAAATGTCCGGATGCCGGTAGAAAGGTCAGTTCAAAATTATTTTTGTTTATGAAAAATTCGTTGATAGAGGGTGCTATAAGTTCGTCCTTTCCGGAAATGAATACCCACGACGGTATATTGATATTCTCTATCAAGGGTCTCACATGTCTTATTTCCTTGAATAATTCCAAAACCCGGCGCGGCCAGCCGTAATAATGGAATAAATTCAGATCCACAGCTATTCCGTAGGCTTCTTTGGCAGCGGCAGCCACAACGTCTGATTCAGTTAATCCCAGGAATGCTTTAGTTGATTTTTTCAAAAGCCGGGATGTCACACGTATGCGCAATGCAGGATTTAAAAGAAACAATGCCTCGCAACGTCCGCGACAGGCATTATCAAGCGCGAACAGTCCGCCCATCGAATGTGCCACAATCGCCACCCTTCCGTAGCGTTCGAGCAGTTGGTCTACCGCTTCATTTATCTGGTCTTTCCATTGTGTCATGGAAGCCTTTGAAAAATCAAGGGCGTCGCCACCGTGCCCTCTCAGAGTGATGTTCATGACAGGACATTGCGACGGAACATATGGTTTCAGAAAGTCAAAAATATGAATATTGCCCGTGAATCCATGGACAAACAGCAAAGCACATTTTTTCATTTCCTGTTCAGAAAAATTCATAGACAAAATTACATCAAATTTTTTTGATTGGCAATAGAAAAAAATCGCACAATCGGTCCGATTGTCGTCTACGCCCTCCTCTGATGTATTATCTTTGTACCGGAATTCCACAACACTCCAAACAAATCCATTAGAAAAAAGCATTATGAAAAATTCCAAACTCACTCTTCAGCCCCTCTGGATCAACCACATCGAACGCTTTCCCGAACGCATGCGCCCACGGCTCTACGGCGCCCTCATCGCCTTCCTTCTCCACGGCACTCCTATTTCCGAAAAACTATTGCCATATCTGGGCATACTCCTCGACCTGATGGAGGAAGAAAAGGGTGATGTTCATGATAAGACTGAGAATGAACTTGTCTCTGATTCCTCTGAATGTCTTCCCACACTTATCTCTGATATTCCGGCGGAAGAACTCGAATACCTGCGTACGTATACAACAGATTGTGCGCAGCGCTACTGTGACAAATTCAATATCGGCCGCGAAACATTCGAGACCACTGTGCGAAATATCTTCGATCACTGGCAGAAACCACACGGCACCGGAAGTGCGATACGCCATAAGGATGAGGATGATTTCTGGCAGCACATGAGCAGTGCGGTTTACTACGAATTTACTGTTACACAGCGTATTGTTCCAAAGGAAGGGTAATAAATTAAGCAGCCGTTTTGCAAGGCGGTTTGTCTCCCGAAAAAAATATTGAAAAGATGTTGTCGTGTGCAAAAATATTTATACCTTTGCAACGTCTAACGACTACCCCGCATTATGAACTACTCGATTCTTGACTTCCTTGGCCTGCTCGGTGCCGTCGGATTGTTCCTCTACGGCATGAAAGTGATGAGCGAAGGCCTTCAGAAAGCCGCCGGCGACCGCCTGCGCAACATTCTTTCAGCAATGACCCGCAACCGGTTTACCGGACTTCTGACTGGTTGCGCGATCACCGCTCTTATTCAGTCATCTTCGGCGTCTACCGTAATGGTGGTGAGCTTTGTGAACGCCGGTCTGATGACATTGGCGCAGTCGATGGCAGTGATTTTCGGTGCTAATGTAGGTACAACCTTTACTGCATGGATCATCGCGCTGTTCGGTTTCAAGGTTGATGTGTCTGTGGCCGTATTGCCGCTTATCGCCCTGGCCGTAGTGCTTCTTTTCACGAATGGGTCAAAGACGAAGAGCATAGGCGAATTTCTCATAGGTTTCGCTTTCCTGTTCATGGGCCTGAATATGATTTCGGATTATGTTCCCGATCTTCAGAATAATCCGGAAATGTTCGCTGTTCTGCGTTCTTATGCTTCCATGGGCATAGGTTCCATTCTGCTTTTCGCTTTTGTCGGCATGATTCTGACAGCCATAATTCAGTCCTCGGCGGCTACATTCGCCATCGTGCTTATTATGTGTACGAAAGGATGGATCACCTTTGATCTGGCCTGCGCTGTGGTGCTCGGTTCAAATATAGGTACCACAGTAACACCTCTGTTAGCCTCCATGAGCGGTAATGTAGCCGCAAAACGTACAGCGATGAGCCATTTGCTTTTCAATCTGCTCGGTACGGTGTGGTGTCTGGCGGTGTTCGTTCCGTTCGCATCCATGAACGCATGGCTTACGGAACTGATAGGTCAGGGTAATCCGGAAAGTCTATACGGTTTTGTAAACGAAATTGAGCGTACAAGGCCTGAAATATATAATCATCTGTTTGATAATTCGCTGCCTGCCGGCCATGATGTGGTGGCTCAGATAGCCAAGATGCAGATGAGCGTGTCATTCGGACTTTCAGTTTTCCACACCACTTTCAACATCGTGAACGTGTGCATCATGATATGGTTCACCAACGTGTATGTCAAGATTGTGGAATGGCTTATTCCTTCTAAAAAGAACGATGAGGAATTCACTCTCAAATTCATTTCCCGCGGTCTGCTCAATGCTTCTGAACTCAATATTGCGCAAGCTGAAAAAGAGATTTCAGTCTATGCCGAACGTGTTTACCGCATGGTTGGTATGGCGCAGCAGCTCATTCATACGAAAGAAAAGAGCGAGGAATTCAATAAGCTTTATTCACGACTCGAGAAATACGAGGATATATCCGACCGTATGGAACTTGAGATCGCCCGCTATCTCAATCAGTGTGCCGAAGGCCGTCTGTCAAATCAAGGTAAGGCACGATTGTCGGCCATGCTGGGCATAATCAGCGAGATAGAGAGTATCGCGGACTGTTGCTCGGGTATCGGAAAGATACTCAACCGCAAGATCGAGTCGAACGCGGAATTCACTGAAGAGATCTACCACAACATCGACACGATGTATAAGTATATCGATGAGGCCATGATTATGATGATTGAAGAACTTTCCGACCTCGAGAACGTGTCGGAACGTCCTCTCATAGCTTCCTACAACAAGGAACGCGAGATCAACAACATGCGCAATGCCCTCCGCTCCCAGAATATTGCGAATATCAACGACGGCAAGTATGCATATCAGGCCGGTATTTACTATATGGATATAATTTCCGACCTTGAACGCACCGGTGACTATATCATAAATGTGGTCGATACGATAAAAGACAAATTCCGTGTTCCCGGTAAATAATCTTATACGATAAAAAATGGCTCCTGTACGTCCAAAGAAGTCACTCGGACAGCATTTTCTCACTGATCTCGGTGTGGCCCGGCGAATAGCGGCGGTCATCGATGACTGCCCTGGCTTGCCTGTTGTGGAAGTGGGACCCGGTACAGGAGTGCTCACACAGTTTTTGCTCGAGGCCGGACGGGATCTCACCGTGGTTGAACTCGATCATGAGAGTGTGGAATATCTTCAGGCTGGAAATGTAGCCGGATTAAAACCTGAACGTATAGTCGAAGCTGATTTTCTGAAACTTGACCTTCCCGCTCTGACCGATGGACGCAAGATGTGCCTTATAGGAAATTATCCCTATAATATCTCGTCGCAGATTTTTTTCAAGGTGCTGGATTGCCATGACACTGTGGAAGAGTGTGCCGGAATGTTGCAACGCGAGGTTGCCGAACGCATCTGTGCCCCGGAAGGTTCCAAAACAAGAGGAATTCTGAGCGTGCTGCTTCAGGTGTGGTACTCTTGTGAGTATCTTTTCACAGTGTCGGAGGGCGTGTTCAATCCGCCTCCGAAGGTCAAGAGCGGAGTAATTCGGCTGCGTCGCAACGATGTGACCGATCCGGGCTGCGATTTCACCCTTATGCGGCTCGTGGTAAAGACAACATTCGGTCAGCGCCGCAAGACAATCCGTAATTCAGCCCGTTCGTTGCTCCGTCCGGGAGCCGTGTTCCCTGCCGAATGTCCTCTCGGAGCGATGCGTCCCGAGCAACTCACGGTGGCACAATTCGTTGAACTCACAAATATAATAGCCGCACACAGATGAAAGATTTTACTCCGGAATATCTTGAACACATGCGCGGCGTTATAAAAGCGCACGACGCCGAGCAGGCCAGAGAACTGCTGCAGGACCTTCACCCAGCCGACATCGCCGAGCTTTACCAGAGTCTTGAACTCGAGGAAGCCGAATTCCTTTACGAACTTCTGGACGAGGAGACAGCCGCCGATGTGCTCATGGAGCTGGACGAGGATGACCGTCTCAAACTCCTGGAGGACATGCCTTCCGAGGAGATTGCCAAACAGATCGAACACCTCGATACGGACGATGCCGTGGATATCATCCAGCAACTTGACCGCGAAGAGCGCGACGAGGTGCTGTCTCACATCGACGACGTGGAACAGGCAGGCGACATCATTGACCTGCTGAAATATGACGAAGACACCGCCGGCGGTCTTATGGGCACGGAGATGATCGTGGTGAACGAGAACATGTCCATGCCGGAGTGTATCAAGGAAATGCGTATGCAGGCCGAGGAAATTGACGAGATATATTATGTTTATGTCGTCGATGATGACCAGAAGCTTTGCGGTATTTTTCCGTTACAGAAGATGATAACTCATCCATCTGTGTCGAAAATCAAGCATGTGATGGATACCGATCCGGTGTCGGTCAAGGCTGATACTCCAATCGACGAAGTGGCTCTTGATTTCGAGAAATATGACCTCGTGGCCATGCCCGTCGTGGACAGCATCGGGCGTCTTCTGGGTCGTATTACGGTCGATGACGTCATGGACCAGGTGCGTGAGTCTTCTGAACGCGACTATCAGCTGGCATCAGGTCTGTCGAGCGATGTCGATGCTGACGACTCTATTCTGGCGCAGACCAAGGCTCGTATTCCCTGGCTTCTTATAGGCATTGCTTCAGGTATTCTCGCCTCTATAATACTCGGAGGTTTTGAGGATCAGCTGCATGCTGTCACAGCTCTCGCACTCTTTATTCCGATCATAGGCGGTACGGGCGGTAATGTTGGTGTGCAGGCGTCCGCTATCGTGGTACAAGGTCTGGCGAACGGCTCGCTGAATATCGGACAGTTCACCAAGCAACTCGGCCGCGAGTTGCTTATAGGCCTGCTGAACGCTTCGGTGCTATCGGGAGTGATATTGTGCTACAATCTCATCGTTCTGCCCGGACAACTGGCTGTGACGCTCTCTGTGGCATGTTCGCTATTCGTGGTGGTGCTCTTCGCCACACTTTTAGGGACATTTGTACCTCTTACTCTGGAGAAGCTTAAAATCAATCCGGCTCTGGCCACCGGCCCGTTCATTCAGATTTCGAACGACATTATGGGCCTGCTCATCTATGTCTGGGTTTCCGGTTTATTCCTCAGCCTGTTTGCTCCTGGAATCTGATTACATCGCCTAAAATCTAATTTGAATTAGACGCGCTACAACAGTCTTATTTCAACAGTTTTGTCAAAATAAGACTGTTGCAACCATACTTATTTTTACATTTTTGTCAAAATAAGCTCGTTTGACCCGTTTTTACGTGCTTATTTTACGCTTTGGATACCCTGGGTGTAAGTGTAGAGTGCTGTCGGAACAAAATGTAAAGAGCCACACTCCATGGATCTTGCACCGGTTTCAGTGATTGAGGTTACAACCGCACGTGACAAACTGTTTGTAGACATAAAAGTCAGCAAAGATTTCAGCTCGGAGGGCTGTTTGAAGTATCTGTCACTCCATTTTATTTCCAAAGCTCTGTCGGGTTTTTGAGAGAGCGAGTCAAGTCTTACAAAATCGACTTCACCGTTTTGACGTCCTTTTTTCCAGTTGGCATAATACAGATCTTCGGTTCTCTGGCAGAATTGACTGAAAACAGCTGTTTCTACAAGATGATTGAAAGCGGTATCCGATTGCCCGACAGGTGAAAAAACAGCAGCGAATACCGATGGATTGGTCACATAGATTTTAAATGTAGTAACCCTTTGGAATCGTCTTGCATTTTCATCGACTTTATGAAGCACCTTGATTAAGAAAGCTGATTCAAGATAATCTATATATTTTCTGATGGTTTCTTTCCTTATTCCAGATTCCTTGGATAGATCTTCGTATGAAAATTCTTCGCCTGTACGGAAAACTATATGGATAAATAGCCTGTAAAGATCCCTTGTATCGCCTATTCCATATAGACCGGGTAAATCTTTGAGCAGTACTTTATCCACTATGTCTTCTTTTATGTAACGTCCGGGATTCCGGCGTAGCTGTAGAGAATATACCACTTCCGGATAGCCACCGAAGTTGATGTAATCTATGAATTTTTCATTCAGTTTAGTGATGTCTACAGCGTCATAACCTTGTGTTTCTTTTCCGAACCATTCGACTTTTGCAGGGATTACTAAATTTTCCTCACCTACCATAGAGAGATATTCGCAGAAAAGTAAAGGAGGAAGCGAGAAGTGAGTGAACCGTCCTGCACCGCTTTCTATAGACTTCATTTTCAATGCCGCCGCGGCTGACCCTGAAGCTATAAACCGTATATTTCTACGGGTGTCACACAAGACTTTGAGATGGGTTTCCCAATCCTTCAGATATTGGATTTCATCGAAAAATACATAAAAAATACCATCTGAGCCATCAGATTTTGCGGCTTTCATAAGCATGTCAACCATATTTTCAAGACTCATCCCACTATAAATGGGTGCGTCCACGCTCAGATAAAGAATTTTACGTTGTGGTACTCCCGAGTCAAGCAATTCTTTGATAGTGTGGAACATAAGCACGGTCTTGCCTACACGGCGCGGTCCTAACAGAATCACGCTGCGTCCTTTCGGCAATGATGATACCAGTTCCAAAAACGGCTTGAGGAGCATGCGGGGCTTCATTATATCAAAATCCTCAAAAATTGAACCGGAACTCCACCATGGATTATCCACCACCATTCTTCTTAGTATCTGTTCTTCCGGAAAGTTTACCATATATCAAAAGTTTTTATGGCACAAAGATACAAATAAAAAGTCTTATTTCAACAATTTTGTCAAAATAAGACTGTTGCAACCATGCTTATTTTTACATTTTTGTCAAAATAAGCTTTCCTGACCCGTTTTTATGTGCTTATTTTACGCTTTGGATAACGTCATTTCCGGCCGAAGTCAGCCGGAATCTCCCCCCATTTTTCCGTATACCATTTCAAAATAGGATTTGGAATGCTGTGCGAGGCCATCCATGCGTCGGCGCGTTCAAGAACCGCACGCAGGGGTGCATTGGCTTCAGTAGGTTGAAGTTTAGTGTTGCTGTGACCGCGGCGCAGCCAGCTGAGCGCTGTCTTTGAATCGGTATAGATGGGGGTGGAAGTGTCACCTTGCCGGGCAAGCAGCGCGGCTACATGGATCAGGGCGAGGTATTCGCCGATGTTGTTGGTGCCTCCCTCGTAGGGGCCTCCGTGGAATATTTCTGCGCCGTCGGCCACCCGGACACCGCGGTATTCCATCGGGCCGGGATTACGGCTGCATGCACCGTCGACGGCTATAGCGTCGAGGCGTATGCCCGGAATGGTGGTATAATCCGGTTTCTGCCGGTCCTTCATTTTGCGGGCGAGTTCGCGGGCGAAGTTGAGGTGTTCGCGGGGATCGCCCCGGAAGGCTTCCGTTGCATCATCCTGAGATGTGAAGGCTTTATATTTCGCTTCGGGATAGCCTTCAACCTGCTCGCGACATTCTTCCCAACTGTCGTAGATGCCGGGAGCACGGCCTTCCCAGACCACATAGAATTTTCGTGTCGCTTTCATCAGGTGAATTGCAGGAAAAGGTTTATGTCCACGCTGCGCTGACCCACCACGCGCGCTATATCGGGATTGACCACACGCCCCAGGAACGTGTATGCCGCCCGACTCAGACCCTGATTGAATTTCAGAGCGTTCGTAAGCCCGTCACACACCATTATATCGTCGAAGAATGTAAGCAGAGTGTTGCTTAGCGCCATCGCGGAGCTACGGGGTACGGCCGATCCGGCGTTCACGTAGCATACGCGCAGGCGGTGCAGGGGGCTACACTCGTCGGCGGATGCCCCGGCCAGGTCAACACTTTCGAGCGAGGGAAAAACTTCGCCTGCCGAACGGTCGGTGAGGTCGAAGGCTATCACTCCGCGTTTCATTTCTGCCACCATGTCGTAGCCTATCTCGACAGGATGGCGTGTGGGTGTGGCTACCACCACATCGGCCGAACGAAGCGCTGAGGCAAGCACCTTGGGGTGCAGTGCGCTTCCGATCACGCCGTTGCCGAGTTCGAAAATAGCCTTTCGCAGGCGGTAGACATCATTGTCGAACATGCGCACCGTGGCGCCCAGGCCGGCTGCGGCGCGGGCTGCGGCACGGGCCGCTATACCGGCTCCGAGCACTGTGACTTCGCAAGGCACCACTCCCGGAATTCCGCCCAGCAGGATTCCCTTGCCGTGCACGGCGTCGGCAAGCAGGGCCGCCGCCAGCGACACGGCGGCATGGCCGTCGATCTCGCTGAGTATGTCGGCGAATGGAAAATGACCTTCCGGGTCGCGCACGAGGTCGAGGGCTATGGCTATCACTTTCCGGTTGAGCAATTGCCTGATGGCGCGCTCGCTCTGATGTGCCACATGGAGCAGGCTCAGAAGCACTGTGCCCGGACGCAGACACTCGGCATCGCGGGCCGATATCGCCGGCAGATGAATCACGATGTCGGAGGTGAATGCAGTGCGGCGGTCAGTTATCATGACTCCTACGCGTGCGTAGGCATCATCGCTGAAATGTATCACTTCGGCGGCTCCGGCCTGCATGCGGATTTCAAAACCGCGTTCCACCAGCAGCGCGGCACCCTCGGGTGTGAGCGGAAAGCGCCGCTCGTTGGGAGTGGCGGCGGACGGCAGTCCTAATGTGAGTTTGCGGCGCCCTGTGGATGTGGCGCAGGGCTGCTCTTGAGTGATCGGTTCAGTCATGGGTTCGGTTTTCCGGATATTTCAGAAACTTAACTGTGAAAGCTTTGACGCTTTCGTTTATTTCATCAGCTGTGTCGAGGTGTGAGGAATCGAAAACAGCATGTGCGCGTGAGTAGTGGGGGCTGCGTGCGGTCATGTCTGCATCGTGCCGTGCGGCGATGCCTTGGGCGTCGAGTCCGGACATCAGGGGGCGGCGCCCGTCGGCGGCAGCCTCAAGCAGCCGGGCTATGGTGCGCTCGCGCGATGCCCGCAGCCACACGACTGTGCCTTCTTTCAGCATCAGGTCCATGTTGGAGCCGTGGCAGGGCGTCCCGCCTCCGCAGCCTATTATGACCGTTCCGGCTGCTGCCCGGGCTGTGTTAACGAGTCTTTTCAGTGTATCGGATTCCATAAGGCGGAATTCTTTTTCGCCGTGTCGGGAGAAAATCTCGGATATCGGGCATCCGGCCTCGGCCTCCACTGCCTTGTCCAGGTCAAAGAATTCAACCCCGGCACTGCCTGCGAGGGCTGTGCCGAGGGTAGTCTTGCCGCAGGCCATATAGCCTGTCAGGAATACGATACGGGCCAAAACGGCTGATTATTTCTTCTCTTTGAGCAGGTCGCGGATCTCGGTGAGGAGTTCTTCCTGGGTGGGTCCGGCGGGTGCTTCTGGTTCGGGTTCAGGTTCGGCTTCTTTCTTGCGCATGTTATTCATGACTTTGATAGCCAGGAAGATGCAGAAAGCCACGATGAGGAAGTCGACGATGGTCTGCACGAATGCGCCCCAGGTGAGGGCAACTTCGGGAGTGATGACTTCTGATGTAGCGCCGTCGATCACTTCCTTCTGGATCACATATTTGTATTCCGAGAAGTTCAGGCCGCCGGTGAGCACACCGATACCGGGCATGATGATGTCGTTGACCAGTGAAGTCACGATTTTGCCGAAAGCGCCGCCGATGATCACACCGACTGCCATATCGACCACATTTCCGCGCATTGCGAATTCTTTGAATTCAGAAAGAAGTTTCATGTGATGAGTAGTTATGAAGGGAGATTAATAGTGATTACAATTTATATAATGTTTCCGGCTCGAAAAAGTTCATGTCCGGAGTCTATTCTTTCCATATTCCCACGAGACGTACGGTCTGTACGGGTTGCATGGGATCGTTGGTTATTATCGTGATACGTGCGTTGAGCAACCCCCCGGGACATTCGGCCGGGTCGACCGTGACTTTCACTGCGGCACGTTTACCCTTTTTGACGGTGGTGTTTCCGGGAGTGTCGACGCTGACGCCGCGGTCGGTGGAATAGACGCGTCGTATTTCAAGTGCGGATTGTCCGGCATTGGTTATGTCGAACTGTGCCGACACCGGACCCCTCGAGCGGTCTATCTCCCCGAGGTCAATCCGGGGTTCCATGGCAGCGATGGGCGACTTCGCCATTTTGTCCGGGGTGACGGATGAGAAGTCCTCTACCACGGTCATTGTCACAGGCAGGCTGATGTCATATTCGCCGTCGATGCTGAATTTCACAGAGTCCTCGACCAGACCGTAGAGTGGGCATTTTGTAGAGGTCACGTAGGCGATGAATGTGGCTTGTTCTCCTGCGCCGATGGTGTCCGGGCTTACGATCACATCGAGCCATTTAGGCGCGCTAACGGTGGTGATGCTCATGGGTCGCTCGCTCTCGTTATATCCGTTGAAATAGATGGTTTTGAGTCGCCCCTTGGTCACCTCGCCTATCATCATGCCGGGGTTGGCCATCTTCAGGCGGCCGAAGTCGACGGGATAGCGACGCGAGACGGTGCCTTCGTCACCTATCACCACGCCTTTGATGTCCAGGCGCGTCTTGGCGGGCACGGTGTTGGTCTCGATATACACTTGTTTGTTGAAACGGCCGGGGCGTCCCTGAGGGTCGAAACTCACTTCGATATAGGCCGTGTCGCCGGGTGCTATGACTCCGCGGGGATAGCGTGGCTGAGTGCAGCCGCATGTGGCGCGGGCAGACACCACCGACATGGCTTCAGTGCCCATATTCACCATCGGGAACCGGCATGTGGCGAGGCCGTCGGTCTCCTTTATGGAACCGAAATCGTGAACCGTGTGCGGAAAGAAAGCTCTGGGCTGTCCCCACACTGCGACTGCCATGCTCACAGCCGCCAGAAAAGAGAAAATTCTGCTCATACCGCAAAATTAGCAATTCACCATCTACCCTCCAAATTTTCAGCCGAAAAAGTTGTGTGATGATACCCGGGGAAGCGGTGCTGTACGAAATCAATATGTGTTTGTTAATATTTATTAAATGTTCTCATAAAATTTGGAATTACCCTAATTCACATCGTATCTTTGGGAGGTGTAAACATTTCCGCCATGAAAACCGGACATCATTTCAATATAAAGCGCGATACCATCGTCTCGGAGCGGAAGACTTATACGTCGGATGCGCGGAAATATTACGGCGCGTTCGAGAACCACGGCACATCGTGGCTTTATCACACTCCCGCCGGATACATCGATCTTGTAAAAAGAAAACACTACTACTACGCTCGCGACTATCAGGGATCTACCCGTGCTGTTTATACCGCATACGAAGGCCCGACACCCGGCCTCGGCGGACTGAACTCGGCAAGCACCACCGGCGTTCAGCCTCTCGTGGATGTAACTCCGATCACCTATCAGGTAGAGCAGCGTATGGCTTACTTCCCCTCAGGAATGCCCGTGAACATTTATACCGGTCCGGCCGTCACCGACCGGCTGCACCTCGGCAAACCGTGGATCAACCTTGACGGCGTAGGACTCTACGACAACTCCG
>CAMWNG010000017.1 GCA_947175575.1 uncultured Bacteroidales bacterium
GTTACCCTCAACGGTTTTCAAGACCGCCGCAATCGACCACTCTGCCATCTCTCCGATTGCGGTGCAAAGGTACGTGTTTTTTTTGAGTTGACCAAATTTTTGAGCATTTTTTCAAAATTTTATGTTTGGTTGTGTGGTTGGTTGTGTGGATGTGTTCCCCTGTATCGAGGGCCGGTAATATGCGGCTACGTTGACATTTTTATTATGTCGGGGCATGAATTTCGTGATTTTTATGTAAATTTGTAAAATAATTTCTGAACCGAGCATAAATATTTATAGATATAACCATCTTGTTTTCAAGCGATTTGCATAATAGCCGGCCACTCAAATCATTTGCTGCACGACATGCGGCAAAGTCGCTGTGTCGGTTTCGCCATGCGCGTATGCTGTCTTATGTGCTTACAGTGGTGCTGATATCGTGTCTTTCGGTATTGTTTTCGTGCAAAAAAGCGGAGAAAGTCCGCTCCGAAGATGCCGACGAGTCGTTGCGGCAGGTGCTTTATGTACAGTGGCTCTATAACACACATCCGGCAGAGGATATCGTCCCGGAAATAACCGCTGTGATTGACAGTATGCGCGGTGAAGGGCGTAATTCATATTATTTTGCGGCACTCAATATTCTGATAGACCGTCTGTTTTCGGATGGCCGGTATGCCGAGGCAGATTCGCTGGCAGTCAGGATGGAGGAGGAGGCTCTTGCCGACAGCGACTCAATTTCGATGGCTATGGCATGCCGGGTGAGAGCGCAGATGTATTATAAGTTGTCGCAACCCTCGCGGGCTCTGAAAGAGCTTGAACCGGCTCTGCGCTACATAACCAATCCGTATCTCAGCTGCTCCGGTTTCGGGACGGCCACAAGCAATCAGGAGTGGATGTGGATTATCGCGCGCGAGCTGGAGGATACGATGAAGATGAATCAGGCTGGAATGGAATATGCACGTTTGGTGGATGAAAACTCGGTGATCAATAATTGGACGGATCCAACGGGACATTATCCGGTGAGTGCATTGGCGTTTAAAGCCGAGGATGCATTTCTTAGAGGAGATTTGCGTCTTGCCAACGAACTGCTTGACAGTGCGTCGGGTAAGGTGAGGCCCGATTTGCCCTCGCGGGCCTACGAACATCTGTACACAGTGCGTTGCAGAGTTAGGGCTGCGTATGGCGATTGGGCCGGTGCAACGGCGGATGCTGATACGCTGCTGCGCACCCACCGCGATTTCCCTTGGTTCTATCTCAAGGATTTGCTCCTTAAAGCGGAAATACTGAATATGGCAGGCAAACACGAAGAGAGTGCGCGTGCCTATTCGCAATACATAGCGTTCCATGACTCACTGACAAATCTGATAACAGACAAGCGTCTGCACGATCTTTCGGTACTTTACCGCACTGAAATCGATCAGGAGCAGAAGAGAGCCGATCGCTTCCGGCTTTTCGCTTTCGGATCGGCTATATTTCTGCTGGTAGTACTGCTTGCAATAGCGGTTGCCCACGCTTTCCGCGAGAAAAGACGTATCAGGATTCTTGTCGAACGGCTTAAGGAACTCGACCGCGCGTCGGAGAACGGATCCCACATCGCGCCGGGCGGTGGCAACGCGGAAATGTTGCCTATCGATCGTATAGACCATTATATGCTCGTCGAGCAGCCGTATACAAACCCCGCGCTGAGCCGGAAAGAGCTTGCCGAGTATGTCGGGATATCACAGGATGCGTTCGGGCGGCTTGTAAAAACAGAAAAAGGAATGACTGTGCATGCCTACATCAATTCATTCCGTCTTGAAGAAGCGAGAAAAACTCTGGGTTCAGATTCCGCCGAAACAATTGCCGAGATGGCGGTAAGGCTTGGATTCGGCACCTCACGCACATTCCAGAGGGCATTCAAGGAGCGATATAATATGTCGCCGACGCAATACAGAGAAGCTGCCAGGGAAATTGAAGCTTCTGAAAACCAGTAGTTTGAAAATTGTCGCACTGCCCGGGCGTTTTTGTCGCATGGAAAATTACGTCCGCTATGGCTAATATCGCTATTTTTGCGAACTAAAACTCCCGAGTGAGTAGATAGATTCTTTAGCCATACATTTCTTATAATCGTCATTGTTTATGAAAAGGATTCTGTTCGTTTTTCTCTGTTGCGTTTGTACCGCTTTGTTCCACTCGTGTTCCGATGATGTTCCGGAAATTCAAAATCCTGCCGGTGAGGTTGTCGAGACCGAGGACGGTATCATGAGTTCATTCTATGTGGCCAACAATACCGGCAACAGCTACAATGAGCAGACTCCCGTAGAGTTCGAGCTGATCGATCCGACTAACCAGACGATCTATTCATACGGCGGAACCATGCAGTCGGTGCGCGATCAGCTGGTCAACGGCAGCGACAATGTGCTGCATTGCGCCATCCTTCTCGGTGACAAAAATATTCCCGACGGTCATTATTATATAACTATCATGATTGACGGAGAGGTGAAATCATCCGGTCACTATGTCGACATTACAGATAATGTCATCACGCCGATAAAAGGTGCCCAATACACTTATTCGGACCTCGAGGGTGAAGGATCGGAGCAGAATCCGTACAAAATCAAGAGTGACGCAGACTTTGAATATTTCCTGAAAACACTCAAAAGAGACTCTGATCGCGGTTACGGGCGATATTTCGTACTCTGCGCAGACGTTTCGATTGCATCATTCAGCGATAACCCCGAAATAGCCGGCGCTGAATTCCAGGGTACGTTCGACGGTCAGAATCATAATGTCAGCGGACTCACGGTCCAAGGACTTAAAATGCCGAATTACACACGCACAGGCATGTTCTCGGCTATCTTCAATGCTACAGTGAAGAATGTGAATTTCACTGATGTGCTCCTCATGGGCATACCCTCTTACGGCGGTACCGTGGCGGGTTATGCAAAGGGTAAGAATATCCTTGCAGGCATCAAGGCAAAGGGGCAGGTAGAAGGTGTATCCTATATCGGCGGTCTGATCGGAGCTGCTGACGGTCAGTTGACGGTGAGTGACTGCGAACTCGACCTTATCGTTAAAGCCGAAAATTTTGCAGGCGGTGTTATCGGTGCCATGACAGCCTCCGGTGCCTCGGATTTCAACAATCTGAAGGTAGAGGGACAGGTGCTCAACGCAAGCAATTCAGGCGGCATCATCGGTATGCTTTCGGGCACGAAGGCGCCCACCTTGGGTTCCATAGCCTGCTATTCTTATGTTATGGGTAAGGATAACGTAGGCGGCTTCATCGGCTTCATTAACAAGAACACCCCTGTTTTTTCCGCGGATTGTCGTTTCGAAGGCAGGCGCGATCCTAATTATAGCGTATATGGGGAAGAAAACGTAGGCGGATTCGCAGGATACCTTGACATGAATGGCGCACAGAGTTTCAAGATTGACAAACACACACTCTATCTCGACGTAGCAGTCCGCGCCGCAAAAGGTAACGCCGGCGGCCTCCTGGGTTATGCGACAAAAGGATGGATAAATGTCAACAAACTCAATCTGGCCAAAGCGGAAAATCGTGTGGAATCATCAGGCGACTGCGTAGGTGGAGTTGCCGGATGGCTTGATGGCGTTGGAATCACAGGGCCGGTGCGCATCAACGACAAACATGAGCTGCCGAAACCCGCTTCTCTTGCCGATATGTATAATGGCATCGTTATCGGCCACAGCCGTGTGGGGGGCTGCATCGGGTATCTGGATCAGCAACAGTTCGGGGACCCCTACATGCTGCGAGGCTATGTCACAGGTCTTGCTTGTAAGGCACAAGTGATGGCCACCGGCAATGTTGTCGGCGGCGTGATCGGTGAAATATTCGGAGATGCTTCACATTGCGCGTTCCTCGGCAATGTGTCGGGCCCTAATATTGTAGGCGGCGTGGTCGGGAAAGCCCAATATGCCATGACTCAGGAACTTTGCGTCAACTATGCAGACATTGACGGGGGCACTTACCAAGGAGGTGTGTGCGGTTACTCGAATCCCGCCAAAGACCCCTTCGGTTACGATACGACCATCGGCCACTCGTCTTGTTACAACATCGGCCGTCTGACAAACGGAAAAACCGTAGGTGGAATCGTAGGCTACGCCGGACAGCAAAACAGCAGTTGTAATTTCTACCTGTACGGATGCGAAAACTATGGCGAGATTGTGGCTGCGGGTTCCGGAGACTATTCCGTAGGTGGAATAGCCGGTGATATCGACAATGATGATACAAAAGTGGAATGGTGTTACAACTATGCCGATGTATCAAGCAAAAACGTACAGTTTGTCATCGGTGGCGTCGTGGGCAGGTTAGGCCGCGAACAGATTACACAGAACTACCTGCACGTGGTGGGCTGTCTGAACATGGGCACCATATCGTGTGACAAATCCTCAACCAAACTGGGCGGTGTGATCGGTCATATGCTCTACGGCGGCGAGGGCATGATAGCCGGATGCGTAAACTGGGGCGACATTCCCTGCGACCAGAAAGACGACACCGGAGGTATTCTCGGCTGCGCCACATCGTTCAACTACATAAGCCGTAACTGGAACCGCGGAAACATAGCCCACGGCAATGCCATAGTGGGCACACACAAGCCCGGCACGATCTTTGACCATCGCGGAAACTACTATCTCGAAGGCACCGGTGGCAATTGGCCCAGCTCCACTTCTGTGCCGGCTGATGCCGTAACTCAAAAATCTTCCTATCCCGAACTGCCGTTCAATGACCATCCAGACTATTTCAACTGGATGGGCGAACATTATTACATGAGTTCCAACGGCCCGATTCCTTTCTACTTCAACTTTGTGCATTGGGATGTGGACAAGCTCCGGCCCGAAGGATGGAAAATCTACTGATTGATTTAACTTTATGACCTCTTTCTTAATCGCCCTTGCGGCACTTGTCGCCGGATATTTCTTCTACGGCTCACTTGTCGAAAAGATATTTAAGACAGACCCGACGCGACCCACACCCGCCTCTGCCATGGCGGACGGCATCGACTTTGTAGCGATGCCGACATGGAAAGTATACCTTATTCAGTTTCTCAACATAGCCGGAGTTGGACCGATCTTCGGTGCCATCATGGGCGTGATGTACGGGCCCGCGGCATTCCTGTGGATTGTGCTCGGCACCATCTTCGCCGGAGCTGTACACGACTTCATTTCAGGAATGATATCGGTAAGACTTGGAGGTAAATCGCTTCCGGAAATTGTCGGTTCGGAACTTGGCCGGAAAATCAAGATGATAATGAGCATCTTCACCTGCGTGCTGCTCGTGATGGTGATAGCGGTGTTTGTACGCACTCCGGCCAATCTTCTCGCTTCCCTCACACCGGAACATCTGGACGCCACGTTCTGGGCAATCTGCATTTTCCTGTATTATATATTGGCCACCCTGCTTCCGGTGGATAAACTGATCGGCAATCTTTATCCCGTTTTCGGGTTTGCGCTGCTTTTCATGGCTGTGGGAATTATGGGTTACATGATGTTTGGCGGGGTACACATTCCCGATGGTTTTTCTGAGGGTCTGTTTAACCGACATCCTTCCGGTGAGGCGGCTCCGATCTTTCCGATGATGTGCATCTCCATAGCCTGCGGGGCAATTTCCGGTTTTCATGCCACACAAAGTCCTATGATGGCCCGTTGTCTCAACAATGAGAAACACGGGCGTAAGGTGTTCTACGGTGCTATGGTATCCGAAGGCATCGTAGCCCTGATTTGGGCCGCGGCGGCTATCGCGTTTACCGGTGGTTATGACAAATTAGCCGCATACATGGCTGCTAACGGTCAGGATGCGGGCATTCTCGTGCATGAAGTATGCGTAAAATGGCTGGGAGCTTTCGGAGGTGTGCTCGCAATCCTGGGAGTAATCGCAGCCCCGGTCACGACAGGCGACACAGCCATGCGAAGCCTACGACTGATCATAGCAGACGCGCTGAATATCAGTCAGAAGCGGCTCGTCAAACGCCTGCTTGTCACCTTGCCTATAATCGCCGTGAGCTATGTGCTGCTGAAAGTCAACTTCGATATTCTCTGGAGATATTTCGCGTGGTGTAATCAGACGCTTTCCGTCTTTACGCTCTGGGCTTGCAGTGTCTATCTTGCCCGTTACCGTAAAGCGTATCTGATCACTGCCTTACCGGCGATGTTCATGACCGCGCTTTGTGTCACTTTCATCTGTTATGCTCCGACAGGCAGTTATGTTGAAGGCGTCGGTCTGCCACTCGTCTATTCCGAAAGCATGGGTTTGCTTGCCGCGCTCGTATGCACCGCCGTATTCCTCTATTGGAAGCGTAAGCTTGACTCAGAGATAATCGTTTTTGATTGACGGATTCATGTGATCTTCGGACTTTCGGCCGCCGGATGGCCGGATGCGGAGTGTTGACGGACGGTAATTTGCGGTCGGTTCCGACATTTTTGATTTGCCGGTGTAAAAATCTCGTTATTTTTATGTAAATTTGCACAGAGTTATCTACAGAACAATTTTTACTGTTAACCATGAATCTTAAACATCTGGCTTTGGTGCTTGCACTCGGATGTGCCGTAGGAGCTTCGGCTGCCGAATATCGTGAGCATCGAGGTGTGTATCTTACACCTTATGTGGAGGACTGGCCTACTGGGCCGATCAATTCCCGCAATGCGGAGACTCACAAGAATATCCTCCGCCGAAATCTTGACCGTCTGCAGGCCAACGGCATCAATGTACTCTATTTCGCGGTGCGTCCGCTTTGCGATGCCGCATATAAGTCGAGGTACGAGCCGTGGAGCGCGAGCTTCAGTGGCACGCGCGGTGTGGCACCTCCCTTCGATCCATTGGAATTTGTGATCGAGGAATGTCATTCACGCGGAATCGAGGTGTACACGTGGCTCAATGCCTACCGATATTGCACGTCATACAAACACGGCGAGAGCGAACTCGACTACGAGATCACGCATCCCGAATGGCTTCTGGTGCAAGATCACGAGACCATTCTGAATCCCGCGCTTGAAGAAGTGAAGCAGCGCGTGTGTGACGTGGCTGCCGATATCGTGGATAATTATGACATTGACGGATTCCTTTTTGACGATTATTATTATTCGAATCCAACACCGATGGAGGTGGACGCGGAATATTACGAAGCCGCGAAAAAAGCCGACGATTCCATCGGCGATCAGCTCACATGGCGCATCAATAATGTAAGCTCGATGATAGAGCGCGTGTCAAAGACCGTCAAGTCTCACAAACCGTGGGTGGTCTTCGGCATCAAGCCCGCCGGTGTGGCCTCGCCTCCTAATATCCGTGATTACGGTCTGGAACCGTCTCCCTCGAATATCCGCGAGCAGGACTGGCAGTACAAGGCTGTGGCTGCCGATCCCATCTATTGGTACAGCCAGCATTATTGCGACTTCATGGCTCCTCAGATCTATTGGTGCGATCTGTACACTCCGCTTCAGGAATGGTGGTCGGTGGCATCGCGCAAGTTCGACCGCCATCTCTACTCTGCGGTCAGTCTCACGAAGTTCTCGGATTTCGGAAGTGCCGAGTATGCGCGTGAAGCCGAGTTCGGCAGAACAACTCTGGCTGCGAATACTTATGGTATCGGTTTTTTCCGATGGAAGTTCTATATGTACAATCAGGAGAAAATCGAAGGGAAAGCCACCGATTTCTATGCTTACATGGGTGAGCACGCCTTTGCTACACCCGCTCTTGCACCCGTGCGTCCGTGGAATAATGTGTATGCGCCGGCCTATATAACCGGTCTGCGTCGTGATGGCTCGACTCTTGTGTGGGATGAAGTTCCCGGTATGCGATATGTCATCTATGCTTTCCGCGAAGGCGAGGAGCAGAAGCCTTTCAACACCAATATCGTTCAGGTGCGATATACCAATTCATTCGATATCCCGGAAGCATTGACGGGCTTGACGTTCGGAGTCAGCGTATATGACCGCTACGGTAACGAATATTCGATGTCAACCGAGGGCGCATCGACTGCTGAAGCTGTTGTACCCCGGCTGACTTATCCGGAGGACGGAGCGACATCATGCGATCTTTTTGATTTCGTATGGGAGCCCACAGGTTGCGACAATGTGCTCGAGGTGTCAGATGCTCCCGACTTCGGCACCGTACTGGTGCAGATGCCGACATCTGAATCATCTCTCAACTCGTTCGTGCTCAACAATATGGAAACCGGTAAGAAATATTACTGGCGCGTAAGGACTTCGGCACCCAACGCTCCGGTGGGAGTATCCGAGGTGCGTTCGTTTACTGCATCGCGAGTGGCAATGACTGCTCCTACCGGACAGGAAGAGACTTTGACTCCGACACTGAGTTGGACTCCGGCTTTCGAAGGTGCCGACTATTTTGTAGAGGTTTCACGCAATGCGCAGTTCAGCAAAATCGATTATACCGCCGAAACATCCGAAACTTCGATAGTTCCCGAAGCAGGGGCACTGCTCTCGGGGCATGCTTATTGGGTGCGTGTGACAGCGCGACGTCAGGGACATGAATCACGTTCTGATGTCATGACTTTCGCTACGGCAGACTTGCACCATGAGTCGCCTTTGTTCATCACGCCTGCCTACGCCGGAGCCGAGATACATTCCAACGAGTCTGTCTGCATCGAGCCGATTGTTGGAACGGCAAGCATGGTCATCCAGATTTCGGAAACGGAAGATTTCCCGACCCGCAAACGCTATCAGCTCACCCTGCGCAACGGCGCATCCGCCACTCCGGGACTCGGTAGCATCCGTATTGCCGGTAAAGCTCTCGAGGATGGCGTGACATATTACGTACGCACCGCATCCAACTATTTCCTCCAGGAATCATCCACCAAGGAACAGCAGTCCGATTTTCGTGTCTCCTCTTTCGTCTATAACGCAACCGAAGGCGTCAGTGATGCGGCTGTAGATGCTTCCGAAATCTTTGTTGATTCTGAAAATATGTTACAGCTTCCGGAGGCTGGAATCAGTGTGGCTGTCTATGGTGCCGACGGCCGATGCGTTATGAATATCGGTGCAGCCGACTCTACGGTTGACCTCAATTCACTCGCTACAGGATTCTATGTGATACGCGCCGGAATCCACTCCCTCAAGTGGATGAAGTGAGCGTAAGTCCAAAAAATCAGCGACAGACTTCTTAACGGTCTGTCGCTGATTTTTTATGCGCGTGATTAGCCCCCGTTCCCCAATAATTGTTAACTCCGGAGATATGCGATATAAAGGTGATTTTTTTCGTTACAAAACAATTAAGGTATCCCTTATCAGTTATATTGTCTTAATCATTAGTAATTTATGGGAGCCGATTGGGATAAAGCCACCGCATTGCTCCCTCACTGCGCGAACACATATGCACGACGCTTGACCGCCCCGGCCTTAACAAATATTGGGGAACGGAGTCTTAGTGATAAGCCTTTCGGGCGGCATCTATCCGAAGGAGTATGAAAAGCAGCAGAGTGAAGCCCCACAATGACGAACCTCCGTAACTGAAGAATGGCAACGGAATGCCTATGACAGGGCATAGCCCTATGACCATTCCGATGTTGATGCAGAAGTGGAAAATGAAGTAGGCCGCGACGCAGTAGGCATAGACGCGCCCGAAAACACGCGGCTGCCGTTCGGCTATGGCTATTATCTTGAGCACGAGTGCGAGATAGAGTCCCATAACTATGAGTGAACCCATAAAACCTTCTTCCTCGCCGATGGTGCAGAAAATGAAGTCGGTGTGCTGTTCGGGCACATATTTGAGCTTTGTCTGAGTGCCGTTGAGGAAACCTTTGCCGGTGAGGCCTCCGGAACCAATGGCGATTTTCGACTGATTGACATTGTATCCCGCGCCACGGAGATCCTCCTCTATTCCGAGCACCACGAGTATGCGCAGCTGTTGATGCGGCTGCAACTTCTGGAAAGCGAAGTTGACCGAGAACATGAATCCGATGGCAAGCACGGCCGTGGCCACGGGAATAAATAATTTCATGACGTGCCGTTTCAGAGCTTCTATGGAAAGATATACACAGGCCACTGCCACGATGCCGATGAGGATAGGACGTCCGGGTAGCGTGAGGCCGAACGGCCCGGCAAGCAGCCACATTAAGCCTTGCCAGCCTCCGAACCATATCAGAAGATTGCGTGTGAGATCAAACCGGCGTTCGTAGTAAATGCTCATTCCCACCATTATGACCATGACCATGAGAAGCACGGCGTACTCGCCCTGCGGAACACCCAGAAGCATCGGCTCTGTGTATTTGACAGCCACCACGAATACTACGACTGCCATGGCCGCAGCGAACAGAATCAGACCGCTCATGCCTTCACGGTACAGGACGAAAAACAGAGCCATGTATGCAAGCGCCGATCCAGTTTCGTTTTGCAGGAGAATTAGGAGGACTGGAACGAGAATTATGGCCAGAGCCTTTACATAGTTGATCGGTTCGGCGTTAAGTGAAAAGTTATAGCCCGCAAAGAGTTTGGACAGCGCAAGTGCCGTGGCACATTTCGCGAATTCAGCCGGTTGCAGGCTCATGGGGCCGATCGTAATCCATGATCTGGAACCCTTGATGTCAGGGGCTATGAACGGTGTTATGAATAATATGACCAGAAAGGCTACGTAAATCGGATACGCGTACGTCTCGAATATATGCACGTCGATGAGCAGGATGAACAGCCCGAGGATCAGCCCGAGGCCAATCCAGCGTATCTGCTTGCCGGAAAATTCATCGAACGAGAAGAGCGAGGCTTCATCGAAGTCGTAGCTGGCGGCATAGATGCTGATAACTCCCGCGGCCACCATCAGCAGATAGATCACCACTGTGGTCCAGTCTACCGACCGCAGGATTGACTGCGAGTTACTGTCATTTGGTTTTGGGAGCATAGTACACAGAGGTGTTTAACATTTGTTCTTCCATATATTGGCGAGTAGGATGGATAGTGCCTGTCAGGTATTTCTCCATCACGAGAGACCCGATCGGAACTCCGAACACAGCGCCGAAGCCGCCGTTTTCAACATAAACGGCCACAGCTATCTGCGGATCGTTGTACGGGGCGAATCCCATGAATGCCGAGTGGTCCTTGCCGTGGGGATTCTGAGCCGTACCTGTCTTTCCGGCCACTTCGATGCCCGGAATGGCAGCGCGACGGCAAGTGCCTCCGGTCACAGCCATCCTCATTCCTTCGGCTACATAATCATACCATTTGGGGTCGACGGTGGGATAGCGTGGATTGAGCAGGCCTTCGGGCATGACGGTGTCGGCTATGGCCTTTACGGCATGAGGAGTTATGAACCAGCCCCGGTTGGCGACCGTAGCCGACAGGTTGGCTATCTGTAACGGGGTGGCGAGAATTTCGCCTTGGCCGATTGATACAGATATCACGGTATTGGCACTCCAATGCCCCTCTCCGTAAAATTTGCTGTAAAATTTGGCGTTCGGCAGAAATCCGCGGCTTTCGTGCGGAAGGTCAACTCCGAGCGCGTAGCCATATCCCATGCTCACGAGGTGGTTTTTCCATACTTCGAAAGCATCGGCCGGAGTACCGTATTTGCTGCGGCGATCGATCATGGACTTGAATCCCCAGCAGAAAAAGGCATTGCATGATGTCTGTAGCGCGGGTCGCAGGGGGAGGGGAGAACCGTGGGCGTGGCATCCCACACGCAGGCCACCGTTGATGTATCCGTGGGCACAGGGATATGGGGTCTCCGGAGTGATTATGCCCTCCTGAAGCAGGATGAGCCCCTGGGTGGGCTTGAAAGTCGAACCGGGCGGGTAAGCTCCGCCGAGGGAACGATCGAACAGCGGAAGAGCTTCATCCTGCTGCAGCATCTGGTAATTTTTGCCGCGTTGACGTCCCACGAGCAGTCGCGGATCATAGCCGGGAGAGGTAACCATGCACAGGATTTCTCCGGTCTTCGGTTCTATGGCTACTATCGAGCCGCGTTTTCCGACCATGAGGCTTTCAGCGTACTGTTGCAGTTTGACATCAAGACTCAGGGTCAGGTCGCGTCCCGATACAGGCTCTACGTCGCGTGCGCCGTCCTCGTATCGGCCCTGGATGCGGCCTCTCGCATCCCGTATAAGGATTTCCGTTCCCTTGATTCCGCGTAGATAAGGCTCGTAGGAACGCTCCACACCGAGATCGCCGGTGTAATCGCCGGGTGCATAATAGGGATCACGGTCAATGTCGTTTTGGGATACTTCGCGCAGATTGCCGAGCACATTGGCGGCCGTGGCATAGTTGTATTGCCGGAGGATACGCTTCTGGATGTAAAATCCGGGGAAACGGTACAGCTTTTCCTGTAATCGTCCGTACTCCTGCGACGAGAGGTGTGTTATGAGTACCTGAGGTGTATAAGAAGAGTAGCCCGGATTGAGTCGTTTGTCGCGCATGTCGGCGAAACGCTTCCTGAGCTGTTCAGGAGTTATGTCTATTGCCGAGCAGAAGTCTATGGTGTCGAACGGTTGCACGTCGCGGGGTATGAGCATGACGTCGTAGGCCGGCTGGTTATACACGACCAGCTCGCCGTTGCGGTCGTACATCAGTCCCCGGGAGGGATAGACGGTTTTTTTGAGAAACGCGTTGGAATCGGCAGATTTCTTATACCTCTCATCGTTGAGCTGGAGGTCAAACAGCCTTACAGCATAGATAATTGCGATGAGTACGAGAAAACCGCCGATGACATATTTCCTTTTTTCAAGTTTATAGTCTTTTCTCATTTTTGTTTCTGGCCCATGAGGCTATGGCGTATATTATCAGGAGGGAGAATACGGAGCTCGCTACTATCCGCGACAGATATAGCCATGGATTCCAGCTTTGTAACGCCTCGAGGCAGAACACCATTGCGCAGTAGATAGTGACCATGGTACCGGCATATTTAAGATAGGCCGCGACGCCCATGTTGCGTATTGAGGGCGATTGTTCCGCGAGGTCGGCGTCAGTAGGCATATAGAGGTGGAAAACAAAATTCCGGATAAATGCGAGTATAGTGCAGCACAGAGCGTTGAGGCCGGGAGTGTCTGACATGATGTCGACGGCCATGCCGAGCAGGAAACCTATCGTCATGGCTTTGTTTGGCCCCATCGTTATAGGCATCGAGATGATGACATAGATGAAGACAATGGGCATGGCCACGTTGAACAGCACCAGATTATTGAAAAATACCGCCTGGAGCGGTACCAGCACAACGAATTGCAACAGCAGGCTCAGGGTGGTCTTGTTCATTTCTTGGTAGGATCGGAGTTAACGATGGTATTCGTTTCCACGATCTTGATTTCGTCGCGGAAATTATCGGTTACAATCTGTACGTTGCTTAGTCGGGAGAAGTCGGCGAACAGTTTTATCCGCAGGGTGAAGAAGTTTTCCTTATGGTCGCGTCCGTCATCAAGAATCGTGCCCACGGGGAGTCCGGAAGGAAAAACAGCTGAGTATCCCGATGTGATTACGGTATCACCGGGAGAGTAGACCGTGTGCCTCGGAAGTTCCTCAAGTATTGCCTCGGAGGGATCGCGTCCGTCCCACACAAGCGAGCCGAAGTTGTCGCTACCCTTGATCTTGCATGACAGACGGAAGTTGGGGTTAAGCAGTGAGATCACGCGCGAGAAGTGGGGGCCGACCGCGCTTACTGTACCAACTACGCCGGAGTGATCGATCACACCCATCTCGGGTTCAACTCCGTCAAGCGAACCGCGGTCGACAGTAATGTAGTTCTGCGGATGATGGATGGAATTGTTGATCACATTGGCTACGATGAAGTTGAAGTGGCTTACACTGTCGGGAGTTGGCATCGTGTCTGTAAATCCGGCCAGCCGCATTGTGTTGAGCTGTTCGCGCAGATTCACCACCTCGGCCTCGAGCACGGCGTTGCGTGCGTTGAGGTCCTCGTTGACCTGCCTGAGCGAAAAGTATGCGGTGATGTTATGGCTCACCTTGTAGAACGCACCGCTGACAGTGTTGGCTGACGTTAGCCATAAATGATGACGGTAAGGGTCGCTCCGAAATAACAGCACAAGGCTGATGACTGCATAGACAAGCAGCACCAGCCATTTGCTGTAACGGCTAAAAAAAGCGATCAGTTCTTTCATCGGCCCCTGAGGGATGGGGTGTTGTTATTTGATCAGGAACGAGAACTTGCCGATGTTCTTCAACGCCACGCCTGTACCGCGTGCGACAGACAGCAGGGGATCCTCAGCGATATGGAACTGTATGCCGATCTTGTCGGTGAAGCGTTTGTCCAATCCGCGCAGCAGGGCGCCGCCGCCGGCCAGGTAGATGCCGTTGCGGACGAGGTCGGCGTAAAGTTCGGGCGGGGTCTGTTCAAGGGCGCTGAGAACGGCGGTCTCGATTTTTGAGATCGTTTTTTCGATGCAGTGACTGATTTCCTGATAGCTTACGGGTACTTCCATCGGGAGGGCAGTCATCATGTTTGGACCGTGTACTATGAAGTCTTCCGGGGGATTTTCGAGTTCGGTGAGGGCTGATCCGACATGAATCTTTATCTGCTCGGCTGTACGTACTCCGACCTTGACATTATGGGCGCGGCGCATGTGGCTCTGGATATCCTCCGTGAGGTCGTCGCCTGCCACCTGGATGCTCTTGTTGGATACGATGCCGCCGAGTGAGATTACGGCGATTTCTGTGGTGCCGCCGCCTATGTCGACGATCATGTTGCCCTCGGGAGCCTCGACGTCAAGTCCGATGCCGAGTGCGGCTGCCATAGGCTCGTAGATCATATAGGAATCACGACCGCCTGCGTGCTCCGACGAGTCGCGCACGGCACGTATCTCGACTTCAGTACTGCCGGATGGGATGCCTACTACCATGCGGAGCGAGGGTGAGAACCAGTTGCTCTTGCTTGATGCTTTTTTGACAAGACCGCGTATCATCAGTTCTGCGGCGTTGAAGTCGGCGATCACGCCTTTGCGCAGCGGGCGGACAGTGCGGATTCCCTGCGGATTCTTGCCCTCCATGAGGTGGGCTTCGGTGCCAACGGCTATCAGTTTGTCTGTGCGGTTGTCCAGCGCAACGATTGACGGTTCGTTGATAACGATCTTGTCGTTATGGATTATGATAGTGTTGGCGGTGCCAAGGTCAATGGCTATTTCTTTTGTGAGTGAGAACAGTCCCATTGTGATTGATTGTCTGTATGATGTATTATTGAGGAGAGTTTCTGATTTGTCGATTAATGGCGGAAGTGACGGAAACCGGTCATGACCATGGTCATGCCATGTTCGCGGCAGTAGTTCACGGAGTCGGTATCGCGGATGGAGCCGCCGGGTTGAATCACAGACGTGATGCCGGCCTCACGGGCGATTTCGACGCAGTCCGCAAAGGGGAAGAACGCGTCCGATGCCATCGTGGCGCCTTTGAGGTCAAACCCGAAATGACGCGCTTTGTCAATCGCTTGTTTGAGAGCGTCGACACGTGAAGTCTGACCCACTCCTGATGCGAGCAGCTGTCCGTCGCGCGCGAGGACAATGGCATTGCTCTTGGAATGTTTGACGATTTTATTGGCGAAAATCATGTCGCGGGTCATTTCAGGCGTGAGTTCGCCAGCGACTACCTTGAGATCGTCGGCAGTTTCCTGTTTTGTGTCGCGTCGCTGGACGAGAACTCCGTTGAGTGCGGTGCGGACGGTTACGGGAGCGACCTCGCAAGGTTTGCGTAACAGGATTATACGGTTTTTCTTCTGTGTCAGGAGAGCCATCGCACCTTCGGAATATTCTGGAGCGATGATGACTTCAAAGAAAATCTTGTTGATTTCTTCGGCCGCTTCGGCGTCGACAGGCACGTTGGTGATGATGACGCCACCGAATGCCGACACAGGATCGCCTGCAAGAGCGTCAGTCCATGCTTGCGATAAGGTGTGCCGTGTGGCGAGGCCACAGGCGTTGTTGTGTTTCAGGATAGCGACCGTAGGCTCCGAACCGAAGTCGTTGATCAGATTGACGGCAGCGTCGATGTCAAGGAGATTGTTGTAGGATATCTCCTTGCCGTGAAGCTGGGTGAACATACGGTCGAGATGTCCGTAGAATTTGGCTTCCTGATGGGGGTTTTCGCCGTAGCGCAGGGAGGTCTCGCCGTCAATGGCCACACGGAGTGACTTGACTTCACCGGCCGCACAGCTGTTCATGTAGTCGAAGATATGTGAATCATAACCCGACGAAACGCCGAACGCTTCAGCAGCGAGGAGCGCACGTTCTGCCAGAGTGGTTGCGGCTCCGTGCTGTTCAAGGAATCCGCGAAGCATGCCATACTGGCCTTTCGAAGCGACGATCGCCACATCATTGTAGTTTTTGGCTGCGGCGCGTATAAGGGAGATGCCACCTATGTCAATCTTTTCGATGATGTCCTCATGAGATGCACCGGAAGCCACGGTGTCTTCGAAGGGATAGAGGTCAACTATAACCAGATCTATTTCGGGGATAGCGAGTTGAGCCATAGTGTCAGTGTCAGACTGATTGTCACGGCGTCCGAGTATGCCGCCGAAAACCTTTGGATGCAAAGTCTTGACACGTCCGCCAAGAATCGAGGGGTATCCTGTCAGATCCTCTACAGCAAGGCAATCATAGCCCAAAGATTCGATGAACGAACGTGTGCCACCCGTTGAGAGGAACTTCACGCCGTCCTTGGCCAGCAGTGCCAGAATGTCTGCCAGGCCGTCTTTATGGAATACTGAGATCAGCGCGGTTTTTATCGCTTTAGTCTGAGACATAACTTACTTGAGATTTTTTCTTGTTTGCAAACCGAAAAATATCTTTTCGGCCCGAATGTATACTATTGGTGTGCAAAGATACGAATTTTCCGCGGGATATCCCGCATGTGCGGACACTTTTTAGAAAAAAATCTCATAGGTAATAAGTCACGCGATGCGACCCACCCAAACGGCAACGCCGCCCGGCGAAAATCCGGACGGCGTTGCACGTCATGTCTGTATCTTATTTTGAAGCGATAGAGTCGCTTACAGTGAGGCGTACGCGGCCTTTGGCGCGACGACGGGCCAGAACTTTGCGGCCATCGGGTGTAGACATGCGTTCACGGAAGCCGTGTTTGTTGACACGCTTACGGTTTGAGGGTTGGAAGGTACGTTTCATTGCCTTATATTTGTTTGTTATTTTTTATTCCACAATTCGAGTCGCAAAGTTAGACATTTTTTTTGGGATGTGCAAATTTTTTGAGAGGTTAGGACTCTTTTATCGTTTTTTATCGTCTCAAATCCGGTGTAAATGCGGCCGACGGTCTCCGCAACATCGTGTTGCGGAGACCGTCGGCCGGTTTATGGCATTTTTTAGTTTGTCAGTCGATCTGGACTACAAGGAAGTTGCTGAGGCTCCAGAACTGCCCTGCGTCAAGAATACGGAGTACTTTCTGACCGTTCTGGTCTACGATTTCGTATGATCCGATAGGCTGGTTGCTGAGCACTTTTGCCTTTTTGCTGTGGAGGTTAATGTAGGCGAGAGTGCGTTTGTCTGCCTTGGTGAAGAATGATTTATCGAAATCGCCGTCCATTACTTTCTTCTTGCGCAGGAAGCCGGATTTCAGAATATCGTGTTCCTTGAGCTCTTTGCCGGACGCTGCGACATAGTAGCAGGTGTTCAGTTGGTTTTGGGCGGCTACGGCCTGTTCCTGTGCAAGGTTGCGCTCGTTGGTCACGGAGTCGACGGCGGTGTTGAGGTTGGCTACTGTCGTGTTGAGGTTTCCGATGGTGGCGTTAGCCGCATCAAGGGAAGAACGCAGATTTTCAATTTCTGTGTTCTGCTCGGCGATCTGTGCGCGGAGTGTCTCGATCGTCTTTTTGAGCTGAGCATTGTTTAAGTTGGACTTTTCGAGACGTTTTTCAAGTTGTTCGAGCTGTTGCCGACGCTGTTCGAGCACCTGCTGAATGGCGGCGATGTCGGCTTCGATCTGTCCGCGGTCGAGAGTTCGTTCACCCACAGAACCTGTCGTGAGAAGATTCTCTTTCTGTTTGATGGCGTCCATACATTCGGCTATACCATTGACCAGACTCAGAAGTGAGTCGCGGTCGGCCACGGCTGTCTGAAGTTCCTGCCGGGTGGAGTTTTCTAATGTAGGATCGGTGGCCGAGGAATTTTCTTTGGTATCGCATGCGCTGAGCATCAGCATCGAAGCCATCGCGCAGAGAATTGTTTTTTTCATATTCTTAGTTTTTATATTTGTTCATGTGGACCTTTGGGGCTGAGTCTTCTAAACCCGCTACCACTATAACAATTTCTCCGCGTGGATTGTTCGTCTTAAAGAATGTTAATAGTTCGGAAAGTGTTCCACGTACCGTAGTTTCATGTATTTTCGATATTTCCCGGCTGACTGAGGCCGGGCGACCGGGGCCGCAGGCTTCAACGAGTTGTTCAAGCGTTTTGACAAGACGTAGCGGAGATTCATATAGAACGAATGTGCGCGGGTCAGCGGCGAGAGCAGCAAGACGCGTCATGCGTCCTTTTTTCTGAGGCAGAAATCCCTCGAACACGAACCTGTCGCACGGCAACCCGGAATTGACCAGAGCGGGTACGAATGCCGTCGGTCCCGGGAGTGTCACCACTTCGATTCCGGCTTTGCGACATTCGCGCGCGAGCAGAAATCCGGGATCTGAAATGCCCGGAGTGCCGGCATCGGAAATCAGAGCGATGGTTTCGCCGCCTTCAATCCTGCGCACCAGATCGGAAGCGGTGTCGTGTTCGTTGAATTTATGATGACTCGCCATCGGAGTCTCGATGCCGAAATGCTGCATGAGGACCTTTGATGTGCGGGTGTCCTCGGCCAGTACGAGCGATGCCTCGCGCAGGGTCTCCACGGCCCGTGGTGTCATGTCCTGCATGTTGCCCACAGGGGTAGGGACTATATAAAGTCTGCCGCTCATGACTTGAAGTATGTGCCAACAAGCTGCAGGAAGTCAGCTACGGCTCCTTTCGTTTCGTCCCATTGAAGGTCATGAAGGAGGTACTCGCGGGCCTCGTCGAGCGAATCCATAGAACTGATGAGGTTCAGGGTGTCGGTCATCTCGGTGTCTGACTCGTCGAAAAGTTCCCTACGGAAGAGAAATTTATCATTTAATGTGAGCAGGGATCGTATGTCGGGGCGTTTCACGGCTTTCGGAGCGGCTGGAGTTGCCTTAGTTACGGTCTCGGCCTGGGTGTCGGTCTCGATAATCTGTCCGTCGAAAGGAATCTGAGCATCCGACGGTTCCGGATCAGGAGCATTCTCGCCGTTCTCGGCTTCGTCATATTTTATATCGGTTAGATCAGTATCAGCCTGCTTCCTGGCTTCCGCAGGAGTCAGTGAATCGAATAATGAGGCCATGCTGTCGAATTTTGCCCGGGCCGAACGCAGTGCCTCGTCTGACGGGCGCGCAGCAGCCACGCGGAGCAATCCTTCAAGCTCTACGTTGAGCAATATGAGTCGGTTGAGAGTGGATTCCATACTTGATTTATATGATTAGCTTAGTTTATCGAGGAGAAATTCTTCAATTTTGGCGCGTAACTGACGACGCGGACATATGAATCCGTTGACCATCACCACCACGATATGTGTCGGACGACCGTTGTCATCGAGCATATATCCTGCATAGGACTGAACTCCTGTCACGGAACCGGTTTTCATTACGAGTCGTCCTTGAAGAGGCGTGTCCTTAAGGAACGATTTCAGAGTGCCGTCGACACCTGCAATCGGAAAACACTCCACATAGGAGCCGCAGCGGTCACTTTTCGCCATCTCTCTCAAGACATCAGCGAGAAAACGGGCCGAAAGCCGGTCGACGCGTGAAAGTCCGCTGCCGTCATAAATCAGAGCGGTGCGGGTGTCAATACCCTTTTCTTCCCAAAATGCCTTCTCCGTTTTAATGCACTTGCTACTGGAGGCTCCCTGCTGTAAGGCACGGAGTACACCTTCCGCAAACAAGTTGTCCGACTTCTTCATCAGCACCTTGCAGATTCGGTCGAGCGAAGGAGAGCGGTGGGTGTAGACGGCGGTGCTTTCCGCACCGGAGCCGGTGGGAGCTTTACGCGAGCTGACTTTTATGCCCGATGACTTGAGTCGGGCCTTTAGCATCGAAGCGTATACCTCGGCAGGATTGGGAACCGAAGCGTTGACATTCCATTTCGGGTTTGCAGCATTTTTCTTTGATGCCCATACGGTGAGGTTTTCCGAATTCACGCCACGCAGAATATCGGTCGAACCGTCGGTTGAGTTTTTTACCGTAATTTTGAGACCCGATGCAGGGATGGTCTTTCCGGTGGCCGGATAGACTCTTACATAATTCCCCGCCCAATTGAAGTCGAACAGTCCCGCTCCATAAGGCCATGCGATGTCCTCGCATTGCCATTGGGGATTGGCGCCTGCGTCGGGCATGTCCTCGCGTATGACGACAGTGCCGGTTATGTCGGAAATGCCGAGACGCCGCAGCCGGGCGCATATTGAATCGGAGAGACCCAGATACTGTTTGAATTCATCGCTGCCCAAAGACGGGTCGCCGCATGCATCGATGACAAGGTTGCCTTCCCAGCGGGCACGGTCGGCCGTTGACCTGCGACCTTCAAGACACACGTTTGTCTCGAAGGTAAAACGAGGTCCGAGGGTACTGAGAGCTGTGGCGGAAGTGACTGCCTTCATCACGCTGGCAGGCGTGAGGGCGAGGTCGGCATTTATGTCGGATATTACATGACCACTTTCGATTTCGGCGATATAGATGCCCAGAGATGTCGCCTCACCTCCGTCTATTCCGAGGGGATTGTCTGCTTTTGCGGATGTGAAGGCAGAAATGGTTAATAGGGCTATTGAGAGATATTTAAGTCGCATGATAGAATTGAAAAGAGCCGGGAGGGGCTCCGGCCGAGGTTTTAAGTAGTGCAAAATTAACAATTTTAGAGATGAAAATGCCTATTATTGCCAAAAAAAAACTAACTTTGTCGCACTAACCGAATCTCACCGGCATCAATGTCAGTAAATACACGACAGAAACTCATCGAAGTAGCACGGCAGCTCTTTGTCAACAAAGGTGTGGCGCATACCACCATGAACGATATAGCATCGGCCTCAGCCCGGGGACGACGGACCATATACACCTATTTCCGAAATAAGAAAGAGATATATAATGCCGTGCTTGAGGATGAGAGTGACAAAATGGTTGAAGATCTGAGAGCCGTCGTAACCGGAGAAGGTCCGGTACAAGAGCGTCTGAGGGCTTTTTTGCGCATGAGGCTTGAGAGATATGTGGCTCCCACTGCCTCCTCGAAGCTGCTCGAGCGTTTCAAACTCGAAACCCGCAGGGTCGAGCGCATCAATTCGCGTGTGCGACAGAAAGAGGGTGCCATGATGTCACAACTGCTGACAGAAGGGTGTCAGAAGGGCGTTTTCTCGGCCGAAAGGTGTCAGTTGCTCAACGGTTTTTTTCCGCTTACACTCACAGTGATCGATTCGCAGGCTTTCTCCGGGTCGACAGCAGAGGAGAGGGCAAAAGCCATATCGCAGTTCATCGAGTTCATACTTACCGATATCTCGCTCTGACGGCATGGTTTTTGTACCATAACTCCATATATATAATATGTGTGATATGAAACTCTCCGACATAAATAAATTCAGGAATTCCACAGCACGCAAGATTCGTGACGGGCATATATTAGACGCTATCGCCGATCTCCGCGGCTTTGTATCGCCATCGACTCCATGGGACCTCCGCGAACGGCTTGACTCGTTGGATTCGAGTTATCGCGCGATGCTCGATTTTCTTACGCGCGGCATAGCCGATCCTGACCGCAAGCGAGTGTATGATGAATTTGTCGTCGAGGCCCTCGCCATCAATGACGCACTCACACGCGCCGAGTTCCGTGCCGAAAACCCATCGCAATATTTCAGCCTGCTGCGCATGCAAGCCATGAGCCCGACAGGGGATATACCGGCTATAGCCGAACGCATAAAAGCTGAGGCGCTGAGACTTAATTCGGATTTTGAATCCATCAACGATCCCGACCGTACCCGTAATATTGAACAGCTCCAACGTGATTTTTTTGAACGGGTCTGGACCGCTTATCCGCTGCGACCGCAGGACGTGCAGGCCATCGACGGATTGATGGGCGCGCCCGCAGTAGGCGAACACATCGCCGGCCTGACAGTTTCGGCCGTCTGGCTCGGACTTATGGAATATTATGATCCAACACGATTGGTATGGCTCTTGGGCACGTACCTCACTGACAGCAGGGATAGAATCGCTCTCAGAGCTCTTGTCGGAGCAGCGCTCGCACTGTTCCGGTTCCGTTCGCGTCCATTGACCCGTAAAGTTTCCGAGGCTCTGGCTGCGGCTAAGGAATCACCGACATGGGCCTCCGATCTGGCGGCGGTAACCATCGAACTTGTCCGCGCAGCCGATACTGTCCGCATTACGGAAAAACTGCAGAACGAAGTGTTCCCTCAACTGATGAAAATCGATCCTGAACTTCAGCAGAAGCTTGCCTCTGGCGAAATAACCCCGGAATATCTCGCTGAGGAAGGTAATCCTGAATGGGAACGCATGTTGGGAGACTCAGGGGCTGCCGACAGTCTTCGTAGCCTTATGGAACTTCAGGCTGACGGGGGCGATGTGTTCATGTCAACCTTCAGCCAGCTCAAAGGGTTCAACCTGTTCAACCATGTGTCGGGTTGGTTTATGCCGTATCATGACACTTATTCCGATGTGGCCCGGAATGATCCCGCGGGAGGACGTCTGGCCGACATGGTAGGACAGTTGGGGCTGCTGTGCGATAGCGATAAATTTTCGGTCATGCTGGCCACGGGGATGATTCCGCGAGAGCAGGTCGAGGCAATGATCGCTGCCATGAACATGCAGATGGAACAACAGCATCAGCAGCTTTCCGAACTTGAAAAAGCATCTCCGCGCACAGCGCGCCATACCATAATCAACAAATATATAGCGGACGTCTATCGTTTTTATAAACTATACCGGCGCCGTAACGAATTTTTCGATCCTTTTACCAAAAATCCCTTCCTGCTGCCGCTCGCATCGCTCGGTGCGGATTTCAATGATTCCGACGCGATGAAAGCCATGGCCGAGTTTTTCTTCAGTCATAAATTCTGGCCTCAGGCGGCTACCGCACTTGAACGGCTTGATTCACTGGAGGGTCCGGAGGCATCCAGATCTCAGAAATTAGGATATGCCTACGAGTTGTCCGGAGAACTTAGCGCGGCGATTGATGCTTATTCAACCGCCGAGATGCTTGACGGTGGTTCTGTATGGACTATCAGACACCTTGCATCCGTGCTTCGTCGTACCGGGCGCATGAAGTCTGCCGTCAGCTATTATGGACGTCTGGCCGAAGTTCTTCCTGACGACCCACAGGTTGCTTATACCTATGCATATACTCTTGCTTCTGCCGGGAAATATAAGGAAGCGGAGCAGCACTTCCATAAAGCGGCGTATCTCGACCCGGATTCCCTCAAAGTAATGCGTGGACTCGCCTGGACCATGCTTCTCAACGGCAAGGCCGACCGCGCGTCCGAACTTTACGCCACAATCATCTCCCGTGACTCCACTCCTGCCGACATCCTCAACGCCGGTCATGCAGCCCGTGCGGAGGGACGATTGGCAGATGCGATAAACCTCTATGCCAATTACGGTCGTCTGACAGATCCCGCGGATCCGGTTTCTGCACTGATAAAGGCAATGGAGACTGACCGGTCAGACCTTAGTACGGCCGGAGTCGACACCGGTGACGACACCCTTATTCTCGAAGCAGTCAAACTTAAAATCTCAAGATAATGCAAATTCAACGTATCCAGACCCTCTTTCTGCTTATTGCAGCCATATTGACGGCAATATTCTGTTTTGTCCCTTATGCGATTTACACACCTGCCGAACTTGATCCCGATTCTATGACGTCGGCGATGGTGAAAGATACCCCGGCGCTTATGGTGCTTAACCTTGTGCTTGTAGCTCTGTTGTTCTTCACGATTTTCGCGTTCCGTAATCTCAAGCAACAGATGCGTCTTACCATTCTGGCCATAGTGCTTATATGCGTGTCTATGGTCACCACCGGTTTTATAATATACGGCAGCCTGCCCAATGCTGTTCCCGTTTTGCTCGGTGGTGTCTCGCTTCTTGTGATCGCTTTGGTTTTCGCCTTGCTCGCTTACCGTGGAATGAGCCGTGATCGCAAGTTGCTCGCAAGTCTCGATCGCCTGCGCTGACGGTCTGTCTACCACGATAAAAATCGACTCCCGCCGAATCAGTTTCGGCGGGAGTCGATTTTTATGATGATCAGGAGTAGAAATTAACCGTTATTCTGATCTTCGACACCTGCGAGGACGGGGTCGATCATGATGCGGCCGCAGTATTCGCACACGATGATTTTCTTGTGCATGCGGATTTCCATCTGGCGCTGGGGCGGGATACGGTTGAAGCAACCGCCGCACGCGTTACGCTGAACGTAAACGATTCCGAGTCCGTTACGAGCGTTCTGTCGGATGCGTTTGAATGCCTTGAGAGTGCGTTCGTCTATCTTGGGCTCAAGAGCTTTTGCCTGTGCGCGCAGGCCTTCCTCCTGTTCGCGGGTTTCATTCACGATCTCGTCCAGTTCGGCTTGCTTTTCCTGAAGGATGTGTTCCATGTCCTGCAGCCGTTCCTGAGTGTTCTGGATGTCAGCGTGGCGGTTGTCGATGTTGCGTTCGTAGTCGCGGATGTGTTTTTCAGCGAGTTCGATTTCGAGTTTCTGGAATTCGACTTCCTTGTGCAGCAGGTCATATTCGCGGTTGTTGCGGACATTGTCCATCTGCGTGTTGTACCGACTGATGAGCGCTTGGCAATTTTCGATTTTCTCCTTCTCGGCAGCGATGGCCTGGTTGAGACGGTCGATTTCGCCGGTGAAGTTCTGGATTCTGGTCTGAAGGCCTGCGATCTGGTCTTCGAGGTCCTTGACTTCCAGAGGCAATTCGCCGCGCACGGTCTTGATGCGGTCTATTTCAGAAAGGATGGTCTGAAGTTCGTACAGCGATTTGAGACGGGCTTCAACGTCGAGAACGGTGTCGGATTTCTTGTCAGATGCCATATATGTAGTTTATTGAATTTCGTTCTTTGGATGATTTCCAGACTGCAAAGTTAGCAAATTTTTCGGAGATAGCCTCATAAAAAATTTGTTTTGAGCAACTTTCACTCTCGAAATGTCCTATGTCAAGCAAAAAAATGCGTTTTCCGTAGTCCACGAAGTCGTGATAACGCGTGTCGGAGGTCAGATAAGCCTGACATCCGGCAGCGATAGCTTCCGGAATGAATTCGCCACCGGAGCCTCCGCAGAGTCCGATCATGCTTATTTCCTTCAAAATTTCCGGTCCTTCGGAACACCGTATTACCGGGCTGTCGAATGCGTGGCAAACGCGGCGCTGAAGCTCCTCGCGGCTCACAGGCGTTTCGAAGCGGGCGATAGCGCCGAGTCCGGTGGTGGAGTCGGATGCGCTTGGTTGCAGCGGTCTGATGAACTCGGCTCCGAGCATATCGCACATGCGCGCAGATATGCCTCCGGTTGCCGAGTCGAGTGATGTGTGCGCGGCATAGACGGTGATTCCGGCGCGGATAGCGTCGATGACGGTCTGCTGTACCTGATCGTCGCCGGGACTTATACGTTTGAGTCCGCGGAACAGCAGGGGATGATGCGAGACGATGAGATTGCAGCCGAGCGCAACCGCTTCAGCCACAGTTTCCGGTGTAACGTCCACGCACAGCAACACGCCGGTGCATGGCCTGGAGTCGGCAGCCCCTACCTGCACCCCGGAGTTGTCCCAGGATTCCTGGAGACATTCAGGGGCGCAGGCGGTTACGGCCGCGATAATATCGGCTACGGTAGGAGCGCAGCTCATTTTTCCTCCTTTTCGGGAGCAAGTTCAAGACACAGTTCGTCGAGCTGCTTCTGGTCGAGTGCGGCGGGAGCGTCGAGCATCACGTCGCGGCCCGAATTGTTTTTCGGGAATGCGATGCAGTCGCGGATGGAATCGAGTCCTGCGAAAAGCGAAACCCAGCGGTCAAGACCGTATGCGAGGCCTCCATGAGGGGGTGCGCCGTATTTGAAAGCATTCATCAGGAAGCCGAACTGTTCCTGAGCTTTTTCGGGAGTGAATCCGAGGATCTCGAACATCTTGGCCTGCAGTGCAGCGTCATGGATACGGATTGAACCACCACCCACTTCGACGCCGTTGATCACCATGTCGTAGGCATCGGCGCGCACGGCGGCGGGATCAGTGTCGAGCAGGGGGATATCCTCGTCTTTCGGATGGGTGAACGGATGATGCATAGCCATCAGGCGCTGTTCTTCATCGCTCCATTCGAACATCGGGAAATCCACAACCCATAGGCACGCGAATTTGTTTTTGTCGCGAAGACCGAGCTGGCGTCCCATTTCCAGACGCAGTTCGCAGAGCTGCTTGCGGGTGCGCATCACGTCGTCTCCGCTCATTATGAGGATGAGGTCGCCGGGTTCTGCCTGCATCTTTGCGGCAAGAGCCTTAAGCGTTTCCTGGTCGTAGAACTTGTCGACAGAAGACTTGACGGAGCCGTCTTCTGCTACGCGTGCGTAGACAAGTCCCTTGGCACCGATCTGCGGACGTTTTACGAAGTCGGTCAGGGCATCAAGCTGCTTGCGGGTGTATCCGGCGGCTCCTTTTGCGACGATACCGCCGATGTATGCGGCGTTGTCGAACACACTGAAGCCGTGACCTTTGAGAATGTCATCCACTTCAACGAATTTCATGCCGAAACGCAAATCGGGTTTGTCGGAGCCATAATATTTCATCGCATCAGCCCAGGGCATACGAATGAACGGTTCGGTGAGTTCGATGCCGCGTATTTCTTTGAAAAGATGTTTGGCCATGCCTTCAAAAAGTTCAAGCACATCGTTCTGCTCGATAAAACTCATCTCGCAGTCGATCTGGGTGAACTCGGGCTGACGGTCGGCGCGGAGGTCTTCGTCGCGGAAACACTTAACGATCTGGAAATACCGGTCCATACCGGAGACCATAAGCAGCTGTTTGAGAGTCTGGGGCGACTGTGGCAGAGCATAGAACTGACCCGGATTCATGCGCGAAGGCACCACGAAGTCGCGTGCGCCTTCGGGAGTGGAACCCACGAGCATCGGAGTCTCGATTTCCAGGAATCCCTTTGAATCGAGATAACGGCGTGTTTCCATGGTCATGCGGTGGCGGAGCTCGAGATTGCGGCGCACGGGATTGCGGCGCAGATCGAGATAACGGAATTTCATGCGGAGGTCATCTCCACCGTCGCTTTCGTCCTCGATGGTGAATGGCGGTACTTCCGAAGGATTGAGCACGCGCAGGCTGTCTGCGATGATCTCGATGTCGCCGGTCGGATTTTTTGCGTTCTTTGATTCGCGTTCGGCGACAGTACCGGTGACCTGAACGACGTATTCGCGTCCGAGATGATTTGCAGCCTCATTCAGTGCGGAGTCCGATGTCTGTTCGAAAACCACTTGAGTGATTCCGTAGCGGTCGCGCAGATCAAGGAAGGTCATACCTCCCATCTTGCGCACGCGCTGTACCCAGCCGGCGAGGGTGACTTTTTTTCCGGCGTCGGCGAGACGGAGCTCGCCGCAGGTATTAGTCCTGAACATAAGTGTTTATATATTCTGTAAATATAAATGAGTTTCTAATGATAGTTATCCGAGCAGTTCCACTCCGATACCGGGACGGTCGGGAATGGTGACTTTACCGTCAACGATCTTTATGCCGTCGAAACGGTCGTTCGCGATGAGCAGGTTGCCGTCGAGGTCGGCCCAGTCCACGAGAGGCGAGAGCTGTGCTGCGGCGGTCACGGCACAGGATGTTTCGGTCATACATCCGAGCATAACTTTCATACCCAGTGCGCGTGCGAGGGTGGCCATTTTGTAAGCCTCGTGGAGACCGGTGCTCTTCATGAGTTTGATGTTTATGCCGTCGTAGGCTTCGGAGGCGCGTTTCACGTCGGTTATACGCTGCAGGTATTCGTCGGCGATAATCGGCAGTGGCGAGCGTTCACGCAGCCATGCCGTTTCCTCGAACATTTCTTTAGGCATCGGCTGCTCCACAAACAGACAGTTACGTTCGGCAAGCCAGTGGCACATGTCAAGAGCCTTTTCCTTGTCGGTCCAACCTTGATTGGCATCTACGCAAATCGGTGTGTCGAATTTTGCTCGGAAGGCTTCAGTGATTTCCTTGTCGTGGTCAAGTCCCATCTTGATCTTGATTACCTTGAACGGAGCACATTCGTCTATCTTGTTCTGCATCTCCACAGGGTCGGAGTCATAACTTATGGTATAAGAGGTGTTGGGAGCCTTCGCGGGGTCGAGTCCCCAGATCTTGTACCAGGGCTGGCCCATGATTTTACCGGTGAGATCGTGCAGGGCGATGTCGACGGACGCCTTGGCCGCACGGTTGTTCGGTGCCACATTGTCAAGATAGTCGTGGATGTCCTCCATGCGGAAGGGGTCGGCAAACTGGCCGAGGTCAAGTGAATTGAGGAATTTGCAAACAGACTCTACGTTTTCGCCGAGGTAGGGGGGCATCGAAGCTTCGCCGTAGCCGATTACTCCGTCGTATTCGATCTGCACCTGAACGTCAGGAGTCGTAGTGCGTTGCGAGCGCGCCAGATTGAACGCGTGCTTTAGTTTGAGTTCGTAGGGTTCGAATGAGAGGTTCAGACGTCCTGATCTGCCGGTTGAACGTGTAGGACTGTCAGCTGCCGAGAGGCTTATGGGAGCGGCTGCGAAGGCAAGGCCGAGAGCCGATGTTTTCAGAAAATTTCTGCGATTCATAGTGGATTAATTAGCAATGGTTTGTGATTTAGTGTTCGTGTTGAAGAGCCATGGGTGGTCGATGGCGCGTGTTATGCCGCGGGTGCCTTCCATGCCGTGTATGCGCACAGAGTGCAGGGGCGAGTAGAGGTAGTCGGGGCTTTCGGGATCCACGCTGTTGCGCTTCACACGTCCCGAAGAGTGGATGTAGCGTCCGTCATGGTCATAAATGGCTACATGAGTGACACGACCGGTGGAAGAGTTACCGAAGAACATGAGGTCTCCGGGCTGATACTCGGGCCATTCGTCGGCTTCGAGGCGTTTGCCGGTTCGCGCTTGTTGCGAGGCGTCGCGCATCAGCACGAGCCCGTTATTCAGATAGCTTACTTTGACCAGGCCGGAGCAATCGACGCTTTTGGCAGATGTTCCTCCCCACAGGTAGGGTGAGCCTTCCATCGAGTACGCGGTTTCGAGTATTTTATCGGAGTTGAAAGGCTGATCGGCCCATTCGTTTATAGGTGTAAGGTATTCGGAATCAACCCATCCGCGTCTCCCGTCGGGGAGTTGGATCAGTGTTCTGCCATCTGTCGGCTTGACTCCGGCTACAGCTTCTACGATAGAACCGAGCATGAGGTCGGTTACCACTTCGGTGGGCTTTTCGGTCTTAGGTGTTTGCCAGGCGCGGATCTGCCAGAGCGAATTAACCACCATTCGACGGGGATTAGCGCGCCATGCTTCTATTTCCTCAAGTCCAAGTAGCTGTACTGAACTTGTGGGCACCCAAGCGTCATAGCCGTCGAGGGTCTGGGCGTGATACCATTCGCCACGTTGGTCCCAAATGCGCAGAGGCATTCCCATAACGGCCTGTGTGCTCATCTCGCCCGCATGAGCTCCGCGAGTGCGCATGGATGCCACCGGTATGGTGACGAGAGCCCAACGGTCTGCCTGCGCCGGAGTCACATTGATCAGCTCCATGCGGCGAGTCCAGTCAGGATAGAAAAGATTTCCGGCAGTCGTTTCCACCTCTCCGAGCTGGGAATCGACAGTTTCGCTGCGCACGAATCGTTTGGCGGGATAGAACGGAGCGGCCACGGCCTTGTTTGCCACGAAACGGTGGGCATCTATGCCGTGGGAGTAAAATCCTGTGGCTTCGGGGCGCCCGGCGCGGGTGTATCTGCCGAAAGAGACATCGACCGGAACCCATCCTACGCCTTCGAAATATACTTCAGCCCAGTCGTGAAGGTTTTTTTCGCCCGGATGCAGCATCCAGCCGCTCTCCCAGCGTGCGGGAATTCCTAAAGTGCGCATTAGCGAGATATAGAGCAGGGAAACCTGTCCGCAATCGCCGTGACCCTCGGTGATGACATATTCAGGTATGCACTCGATAGTGCTGTACTCGCGTGCCCCGGCCCAGGGGTAACGGTTTATTATGTAATCGTACACTCGCTCCGAGAGGCGGTAAGGATTGGTCTCGTCGCCTGCAATTTCGGCCGCGAGTGAGTCGAGACGTATGATATGGGGCAGTTCGACAGAAGTGTACTTCCGATAAAGTTCGGATTCTTTGTCGTACGGTTTCAGGGAAGAGAGAATTTCACGTTCGGGGAAGTAGGCGCCTTTGGCAGTGAATTCGGCCACATAACGGAAATGAGCCGTGTCGCCCGGTGCTCCGGACGGTTGCTGGAAGAAGATGGTACCATGAGGAGAATTTTCGCCGCTCAAAGTATAATCGGAATGAGAAGTCTCGATAAGCCGTATATCGCTCTGACGGTCAGAGTCGAGCGGGTAGGGCATCCACACGCGCAAGGTGTCGAAAGCTATCTCCGATGTGACGGGGACATCAATGCTGAAACTGAAGCGCACCCGATGTGCTCCGCCGTCGAGATTCGTGCCTTCGCGCCAGTCAAGTACGGAATCGACATAGCTTATCCTCGCGTCTGACGCCCCGGATCCCCGCAAAGCGCGATGCGGATTTGTAGCCGGATCAAGAAGTCGCAGGTTTCCGAGAGCCTTGCGGAACACACGTAATGTGTCGCCGAACATGTGCGTTTCCACCAATCGGGTGTCAATGAGTCTTTGCAGACTGTCGCGGGTGATGCCCGGACGGTCGGCACTCAACATATCGTGAAATTGCTCAATCGTGTAAGGGAAGTCGGCTCGGGTGCGCGATGCTATGGCCGCGGCCGAGTCCGGTTCAATTGACGCTGCGTTGGCAGCCGTGGCGGCGCAAAGCAGACAAAGCGCGATTGTGTGTTTCATATTCATTGTACTCGTTCGAAAGTTACTTCGCCGAAGAAATCGGGACGGTGGAAGTCCGGTTTGTCGGTCTTGATCGGATTCCATGACAGGTAATGAGGGTCAGAAGTGGCTGACGCGCATTTGTAGAAATTGCAGCGCATGGTCTCAGGCATATGGTCGGCGTCAAGGCCTATAAGGTCAAGCGGAATCACAGCGAGCAGGTTCCACGTGAAAAGGCCTTCGAGTTCGCAGAAGGGTCTCGAACCGGCCGACGGGTATCGTTTGATTCTGGCGAGCTGTTCGTCAGTGAGTCTGGTAGGTTCCGGACGCTTGAACCGGCGCGAGGCGTTGATGGCTCCGATACAGTTGAACTCGAAATTCCAGTATTCTCCGTCGCCTTTGGGATCGAGAAAAAATTCCACGCACGAGTCCTGGCTTACGGGCGACTGGTTGGCTGTGTTTTCTGCACGCAGATAGTTGCAGCGGGTGAGGAAATCTATATAAATAGCCGTGGATGAGTAAGCTATCGAAAACTGTGCCATGGGACGATAGGATGCGACTTCGGGCCAGTTTACTTTGTCGATGATTCCACGTGCGCCGCGCGAATCAAGTGTGCTGAGGATAGCTTCGGTGGTATCCAGAGAGTCGAGTATGTCGAGACGAGGTATTGTCAGCATAGTCTTAAGGTTTGAGAAGGTCAAGGATGGCCATGGTCACGCCTATGGCTCCCATAATGAATAATATTGCGGCCACAACACGGTTGATGAGCCAGAGAGATCGTACGTTTATGCGATGACGCAGTCGGCTTACAAGCCATGTAATTCCGTACCACCAGCATATGGCGCCGCCGAGGATTCCGATGTACATTGCGATATAATGCACAAGGCCAATGTCGGGCAGGAGGATGGTGAAGCGCGCGAACAGTCCGACGATGAAAAACAGAATCAGCGGGTTGGAAAATGTAAGTAGAAAACCGGTGACGAAATCGCTCCAGTAATTGTTCGCCGGAATCTGATCCACCGTCTTGAGTTCGCGTGTGGGGTTTTTGCGGAAAAGGAATACGGCGAAAATGGCGAGGACCACTCCGCCGCCGAGTTGCAGCCATACTTGTTGCTGTTCGATGAAATCTGTGACAAAGCTTAACCCGAGTCCTGCTAAGAGGCAGTAAATCAGGTCGCTCAGGGCAGCGCCGAGGCCGGTTACAAATGCCGGGAAGCGCCCTTTGCTCAAGGTGCGCTGTATGATTAGCATGCCAATCGGACCCATAGGCGCTGAGATAAGCGCTCCTATAGCCATGGCACGTGGCAATATGTATATTAACTGCTCCATTTCCAAAAAGCAAAGTTAACAAAAATCCCTCAATTTCGCAAATGAAAATTGAGAGATTATGTTAAAAGAGTGTGCTCACGGATTTCCGATGAGTGGAGCGTCTGCATCTCATGCAGACTGAGACCCGGTTCCCCAATATTTGTTAACGCTGAGGCGGTCAAGCGTTATGCAGATG
>CAMWNG010000018.1 GCA_947175575.1 uncultured Bacteroidales bacterium
TGTCATGCACACCGTCTATGAATGCAGCGTTGATAAGAGCCTTCAGATTTGTCAGGTGTTTATTGACAACCTTAGGCATATAACCATGATTACGGAGATAATTGATGTAACGAGCAATAAAAGCTCGGTTTATATCCGTCCATTCAAACTGGTGCAATGGGTCAAAACCTTCATAAACACCTATGTAACTTTTCCATGCCTTACAGGATCCTGCGGAATAATCCGCACTGCCGATTTTGCGTGCACCGCTTTTGATGTCATCGACAAATTGAATGAGGAACGACCAGATAAGGCGATTCTTCTCATCCTCTTTACGTTTCTTTTCCTCGGCTTTCAATCGTGCCTTTTCTCTCGCTGCCTCACGTTTCGCCAATGCTTTCCTTTCGGCTTCGGCTGCTTCCTCTTTTGCTTTGCGTTCTGCCTCCACTTTTTCAGGCTCGGATATGTAACGAATATCCATGTCAAGAGCCTCGCGATCGAAATTGATTTTCGCAAGATGTGTCTTTACGATTCCTTCAATCTGGGTCAGTTTGGCGTGAAGCTGATAATTCTTTTTCTGATGTGCGAGCCATGCACGTGGCGATGCCGTAGCTTTCAGCCATTCAGATACCTCCACTTGCAGAAGCGTTGAAATGAGTACATCCACCTTACGGGTATGGATGCGGATAAAGAGGGTCGCATTATCTTTCTTCAAGTCCTTGTTACGGACATGAAACGGTGTCAGTTTCTTAGGAGAGGATGTTGTTGCCATATTTTTGAGGTTGCTAAAAGTTTGAACAGTGACATACACAGTTATTCACAATCAGTCACTTTGGTTCTGCAAATATAACAACTCAAACCGCTATTTTCCAAATCGGGTCACCACGCAGGTCACCACGTTTTACGAACAAATATGAAAACTCAAAAATTCAACAAAATTCATATTGCGCTATTTTTCAGCATTTTGCATTTACTTCGTATTCGTCATCATTTGCCTCCATTCATAAACTCAGGTGCCGGTGGCACCACCTCAATAAAAGTTAAATCGCTAATTCACACCGGATTGGCGATTTTTCTTTTAGTCACCATCCCCCCGTAGTCACTATAACAGTCACTATTTTACTCAAGATATTTGTACTATAAAGAATAATTGCGTAATTTTGTGGCGTAAATATTACACAAGACGATACGGATATGAACAAAAAACAAAGGCTTTCGCATGCGAAAGCAGTGGTTCGAGGAGCTATTTGCGGAGACATCATAGGTTCTTCCTACGAATGCCATCCTACAAAAGATTATCATTGTAAGTTAAACACTAAGTTTAGTAGATTTACCGATGATACGGTTTGCACAATAGCCATAGCAGAAACTCTAATATTCAATCAGTCTTTTGCTGTCACAATGCAGAAGTGGTGTCGTAAATTTCCTAATGTAGGTTACGGTGGTAGATTTAAAAATTGGATTTTTTCACACGTTCCTGAAGATTACGGGAGTTATGGTAATGGCTCCGCAATGAGAGTTAGCCCGGTTGGAGCTATTGCATCTTCTCTTGAAGAATGTATAGAATTAGCGAAAGAATCCGCTGTAATAACTCATAATCATCCAGAGGGAATTAAAGGTGCTCAGGCTGTGGCTCTTGCAATATTCATGTCGTTGGAAGGGGTCTCTAAAGATGAGATTCGTGACGAAATCGAGAAGAAATTTGATTACGATTTATCAAGAAATTATTCCGAGATTCAGACCGACTATAGATTTCAAGTCAGCAGCCAGAAAAGCGTGCCGGAAGCCATCATATGCTTCCTGACAAGCAGTGATTATGAATCATCTGTCCGTCTTGCGGTTGCATTAGGTGGAGATGCAGATACCCAGGCGGCTATTGCGGGAAGCATAGCGGCTGCATATTACGGAGAAATTCCCGATTATATACTCTCGGATTGTATGGCAAAATTACCTGAAGATATAAAAGCCATTATCCGAAAATTTGATTATGCTTTGGAATTGAAATATGGAGAATAAAAAATATTGTTATAAATATCCACATCCTGCGGTAACAACCGATTGCGTAATCTTTGGATTTGATGGCACAAATCTCAAAGTATTGCTTGTTCTGAGAGGTATCGAGCCTTATAAAGGAAAATGGGCCCTTCCCGGAGGTTTTTTGAACACTGATGAATCCGCAGAAGAGGGCGCTTTGCGAGAATTGAAAGAAGAAACAGGAATTGAATCTACATATATCGAACAATTTCATACTTATTCGGAGCCAACCAGAGATCCGCGCGAAAGAGTTATCACGATAGCATATTTGGCTTTGGTAAAACTTCAAGAGGTCAAGGGTGGTGATGATGCGGATGATGCCCGCTGGTTTCCTATCAACAATGTACCACAGTTAGCATTTGATCACGATGTAATTTTACGTGATGCACTTGCTCGTCTTAGGGAAAGGATACATTTTCATCCAATTGGGTATGATTTGTTGGCTGATAAATTTACTCTCAAAGAGCTACAAACTCTTTATGAAGCAATCCTCGGAGTACATTTTGATCGACGCAACTTTGCAAAAAAGATGCTTCATCTTGATATTCTGACGGAGCTTGATGAAACAATTTGGCCAACGCCAAAAAGGGCCGCAAATCTTTATCAATTCAATATTGAAAAATATCAGGAACTAAAACAGCGTGGTTTCCGTCTTGAATTTTAACCCTATACTTCTACAATTACAGTATGAAATTATCTGACAAGGTGGTATGAATATCGTATTTCTTGATTTTGATGGCGTAATGGATACTGTCGCGTATGATATGTATCTTGTGAAGAATGGGCTTCCGGAGTGTGACGATAAAGGCCGACCGGTATTTGATCCAGAATGTATTGAATGTCTAAGAATAATAATAGCGGAAACAAACGCAGATGTTGTTGTTACATCTGACTGGAAATATATTGATAAGTACGAAGGACTTCTTCAGATGTGGAAAGATCGAAATATGCCCGGCTTTTTAACAGATGTAACTCCAAATGTGAGTAAGCATAGAGGTGATGAAATTGATTTATGGCTAAAAGAGTGTAAAATTGATTGTAACTATGTCATAATTGATGATCTTGATGAGTCCAATTTTAATTTTCACCAATTAGAACGACTTATTGTGGTAAATCCGGCGGTTGGTTTAGACCATAATGCCGCTGAACGAGCCATTAGTATATTAAATCGGCCGTTAGCATGAAGTTTATTTCACTATATAAAAATTCTTTATCTTATCTCGTTGGTTGACTTAAGCTTCTAAAACACGGCTCCTTCATTTAAACTAAAAAGTTGCAATATACGCCTTTAGCGGTTCAGCCTTTTAACCGTCAATCACTCCTATTCAATTATTGTCATTGGGGAACGGGGTAAAGCTGCTTTCAAGATTGATCATTGGTTTACACAGGTAAAATGAACTGTCGTATTTCACACTTATCGTGTTCTCATTATTTCGGCCGTAATCATTTTTCTCTCCGAATCAGGCTAAAATCCGGTTAATATTTCGTAGTACAGATCCAAGTAGAACCCAGGGCGGCGAGTGTAGACAAATTATAATCCTTCGTTATAATAATCAACTATTATTCAGCCTCCTATAAAATAGGAAGTAGACAAATCCGGCATTTATGTGTATTGGATCATAAGCTGAGCCATCGTAATTTTGCAGCATAAATCAACCACGCTAATCACAATTTATGCTAAAATCTCTTGGGCTACTGGTAGCCTGTTTTACTTACTCATTGTGTGTTATTGCACAAAATGGTCCTAATCCCATCTGGATTTCCGGAACGGTTTGTTTTCAGGATAGCACTCATTATCCGTATGAAGTTATACTTATGGGGGACAGCGGCATAGTAGCCAATCAGTCTTTCAATAAAGGGGAGTTTTTGATTAAGTCCGGTGAGATGCCGACTTCAATATCCGTCAAAGCACTCGGTCACACACTTGTTGAGAGGAATCTAAGTCAAGCAAAATTCCAGCAAAGGAATGATACCATAATATTGGATGACGCTTTCTCGTTCGGATATCCTGCGCACGCGCTTAATGAAGTAGTCGTTACGGCGCAAAAAGTGAAAATACAGGAAGAGGGATTAAACTACATCATCTCAAACATACAGGGCAGTGATTTAGCTGATGCCGGTACAATGCTGGATATGATGGCATGGGTGCCGGGCTTGTCATTGGACGCTGCTGATAATATTCAAGTATTCGGTGTATCGGGCTCACCTCTTGTATATATAAACGGTATAAAGGTTACAGATAAAGCGAAGTTGTCTTCGCTGTCCTCTAACACAGTCAGGAAGATTGAGGTAATACGAGTACCCGGGGCTGAATATCCTTCGGGCACAACATCCGTAGTTAGAATTACTACGACTATTCCATTGAAAGATGTTGTAAATGCGAACCTGATTGAAAGAGCCAATCAACGAAATCGGTTTAGTAATAGAATTACAGCGAATGCGTTCGGCACATTGGGAAAATTTGATTTGCTGGCATCTGTTGGCTATTCTCATGGAAATGGCAGACAGTCGGCGACCTCGACAGAAGATATTTATGCAAAGGATGAGTCTCTTCTGCGGAATATAAGCATGTACCAAAAAGATATAATTCATACGTCCAGGTGGAACTGGCTCGCCGGAGCGACATACCATCTGTCCGATAACGACGAGATTCAGCTGGAGTATTCCGGTAATTCATCATCGCGAAACAGAGATTTCATCACCGAGCGTACGACTACCGTCAAGGATGTCCCTGAAATTACAAATTTTGAATCAAAGAATCTATCTAAGCCGAACAACCATACCCTGTTAGCTAATTATTCTCACGAATTCACAACATCGAGTCTGAATATATCGGCTACATATAATTATAAGCAGTCTGATAACGATGAACGGGTATTTTTCATCCCGGACAATATATTAAGCGAGATCAATACGAACCGTTCATCATACAATATGTTGACCCTTCAGGGCGATTATTCATGGAAGTTTCTGAATAAATTTCAACAGAACATCGGCCTTTACGGAGGGCGCGCAGAGAATAAATCGAATTCTGATTATACATTTATGGGCATACAACGAGTAAATAGCTCTGTGTCCTGGTTCGAATTTTATTACTCATCGAGCTGGAATGTCAAGGGCTACGGCATAACGCCCGGTGTACGTTTCAGATATGAGCATCAGCAAAGTAAATCATTCGTCGAATCCGACAATTCATCGTTTGATAAATCGTACTTTAACGTAGTGCCGCAGTTAAGCATATTCCACCGCTTTACTAAAAAATTTGCGATGAATTTATACTATAAATACAGTTATTCTCTACCGAGTTTTTCAGACATAAGTCCGGCGATTACACTTTCAAATCTCATCTATTACCAGTCAGGTAATCCCGATCTGAAAATTCCGCGGCGACACAATGTAGTTCTCGTGTTTAATATACCGAAATTTTCTATTTCGGCCGAATATACTGCTATTCGCAATAAGATTGTAGAAATTACCCGGCCTATAGATGACACCGAATTCTTTATGACCAGTCCTATAAATATGTCCGGAAGCTATTATCTCTCATTAAACGGAAGCTACAATCTGAATGTCACCAACAAATTCCGCCTGTATGCAAGCGCCAGTTTAACGAGGACACATACAGAGTATTACTATCTCGATAAGATACAAAAAAAGAATAATATATATACATTGATCTCATTAAATGCAAGTTATAATCTCCGTCCAAACCTCAGTGTTTTCTTGAGTTCATATTATACGTCGCCTCAACTGGTTGACAATACGGATACCGGGTATACCTTCAATATATCATTTGGAGGCAACCTTAATCTGATGAAATCAAAACTTACGCTTCGGCTTGCGGTTGACGACGTTCTTGCCCGCTCCGTAACGCCATATTGGACTTCGTTCTCTCCGAATCTGTATCGCACTCGTAGAAACCATTATGACACACGAGGCATAACCTTGACAGCCACGTACAGATTCACATTTGCGAAGAAAAAGTATTCAGAACTTGATAATGCAGATGACTACGACAGAATGTGATTTTTTCGTACCTTTGTAGCATGAAGCTACTGAAAGTCTTATATCTCTCTATTTTATTGGTGTTACCTCTACAGGTGATGGGTAACACCAATAATCATATTCCATTAGACACTGTTGAAATCACAACATTCCTTGATACAGTTTATAGCCCGAATCTGCCCTCAATAGAATTAAAAATAGGAACATACCATAATTTTTACGGTTCTACGACAGTCGGGTATAAGTTGATATTGCGAGGGGAAGAACTCAATGTTAACGGAGCCCTCCTCTATAAGACTGATCCTGAATCAAATCATGATAATCCGATACACTTATTATCACCGTTTCATCTACATATTGGTGATTCCACTGACAACAAGCGGATTGATCATATTTATGTAAAACATAAATTCCCTCATTCATGTTATTTCTCTAAAGATGACTCGTTAATAATACTTACCGATAAAGGGAATCTTACGCTCTATCTGAACGAGGAAAAATGGGCTGCCGCGAAATACTCTCCTATACTTGAATCACTACATAATGAAATATCGGAGGCGGAAAATAATTTAGAAGAGACTCGTCATAAGTCGTATGTCATAATAGCTATTATAATTGTTATAGTCCTAACTCTGGGCGTTATTGTGCTCGTCTATCTTAGAAGACAACAACGTATCAAAACTGAGCAGATGAACAAATTGCTTATGCTTTTGTCTGAAAATGAGATGACCACCAGGCAGCTCAAACACAAAATTTCGGGTTTAATGCGCAATTGTTTCGATACAATCAATAAGCTCTGTTATGAATACTTTGAAAAAGCAGACACCAGTTTCTTGAAAAAAAGTATTTATACTAAGGTTGAGGAAGAGATTGAGCAGCTAAAGTCTCCAGAACAACTCTCTCAATTTGAAAAAGACCTGAATGAGTACTGCGATGATATAATTCAGCGTGCGGAGATGCAGATTCCAAAGCTTTCAGATGCTGAAAAAACATTGTTGATCTATTTATATTCAGGCTTGTCAGCAAGGACTATATGCGTATTGATGGATGTTCAGCTCAAAACTTTCTACATGCGTCGCCTCAGACTTAAGAATAAGATAGAGTCATCCGATGCCCCTGACAAAGACTGGTTTGTTGCAAATATGTGATATTTGTATGAATGTCGAACAATTGCGTGATTTTTGTCTGTCGCTTGGCGAGGTAACGGAGAAACTACCGTTCGGAAAATTTTCCTCCAGATATGATTCACTGTTGGTTTTTTATGTCAAGGAGCACATGTTCTGTATGTTCGACCTCGATGATTTCACGTGGGTGGCTATGCGCTCTACCGCAGATGTAATAGAAGAAATCTCCCTGACACACAATGATGTCCTTCCTGGACGAAAGAACATGCGCTTATGGCTCAATGCCGGTCTTGGCGGCGATATCACCGACACAATGATTTTTAATCTCATCAGACGCGCTTACGAAATCATAAACGATAGATATTCGTCTAAAAAGAAAAACTCCGAAGCCCACTCAGGATCAAAGAAGCGAACATAATAAGGAATTCTTGGATTTCGTCCCACAATCCTAAAAATTATGACATGTCCTTGACATTGTCATATACTCGCATGTCCTTACACAACCGGTCTAATCTAATTTTATTAGGGAAAGCCGTAATCCACGTATTACGGAAAACCGTAATAAAATTACACCGATAACCGCCTTTAAGTGTAAAATATTGGTATAATAATTGCATAATAAAATATATTTTGTAACTTTGCACAAAGCTACCTACTGACGGAGCATTCGCGCTCCCACGTAAAGACAGCTTTTTGACGGTTGGAAACGTCCCTGCAAGTACCAACCGGCATATACCGATTTCTTCGAGGATGGAGTTCCCTGTTTCCTCGCTATATAACCAAAACCGATCATCGTTAATAAAATGATAAAAAAATTCTTGTTACTCATCATAATCGCCATTCTCGGGATTTCCTCAACCGCGTCAGCTAACAAGGCATATAAAACCATTTCCAAAACGGCTCTTTACGAACTTAACGAAAAAGGAGCAAGACAGCAGACCCTGTGCGAGATTCAGAAGGGTGATACGGTATATGCCACCTCGGAAACTGATGCCTACATAGCCAAAAACGAAGGCAACCGGCTCAGATACATCCCTGCGGAATACGGAGGACGCAAAGGTATGGCAGACTTTTCAATGCTTTATCCCATAAAACTTTCTCCGACAGACACCCTCCGCTATGTCCATGATTCAGCTATCAAGGACCGTACGGCTGCAGAGCGGTTTCTTGTTCCGGCCATGGACCGCGCCATCAACATAACCCCGGGGCCGGCCACATGGCTCATCGCCGTGCTTATCACCCTGGCATGCACCATCCTGTTCCTGGCCCTGAGCTGGTACCGGAATCCTTCGATGCTCTGGCTTTATCTGGCGGTGGCATCGCTTGTGGCCATGTCTGCGAGTGAGGTAATGTTTATACTCAGTTTCCACAATCATGTGCTGTGGTTCATCATTCCGTCGCAAGTCGGAGGATGGGGACACACCATCTTGAATTTCCTGCTCATGGCCGTAATAGTGACAGCTCAGGCTCTGGCACTCGCCGGCGTGTGGGTCATGGGGCTCACAGGCAAAAACAAGCGGCACGAAGGCGAGGATATCCCCGTATGGCTGTCCTGTATGTCATTCTGGCCCATTCCTCTCGGTCTGGCACTGATCGTAATGACCTGGTGTGACAAAGCCGACATTCCGGGAAGCACCTATCTCATAGCAGTCGGTACTCTGCTGATTCCGGCTGTATGCGGTCTGGTATATGGATTCATGCACCGACGCTTCACCGAGGGCATCGTCTTCCCGCTGGCGCTCGTGGCAGGGGGCCTCGGCCTGGCGTGTTCGGTGATGATACTTGGCATGGTGATTATCCTGGTGGTGGTTGTGGCGGTCGTAGTGATCTTCCTGGGCGCTACGGCGCTTTCATTCCTCGGCACAGCGCTGGGACTGGAGCGCACAAAGATCGTTACCGATGACGGACGAGTGATCGGAGGTACTAAAAATCTTGACGGCACTGTATCGGGCGATGACGGGCACAAATACAAGGTCTATTGAATATGGCAGCCGACAAACAGCAGAATATCAAGACCTCGAAATCCGAGGGTAAACCGCGTCAGATCTGGCGGCCGAAACCGTTGAAGGATAAGTCGGCATCCGTGGAGTGTCCTTACTGCGGAGTAGCCGTAAAGCCCACCTATGTCATCTGTCCCCACTGCGGACATTCCCTCACCCCCGGAAAATGTTCGTTCTGCGGCGCACCGATGAAGCCCACCGCCAAATTCTGCACCAAGTGCGGACAGACTAAGGACGGAGTCACATGTCCAGCCTGCGGCACTCTGAATTCGCGCAACTTCTGCCGAAAATGCAATGCGCCTCTTACCCCTATGGCTCAGAAGGCCCTGGAGGCCGCCCAAAACGACCCTGCATTCAAGGCTGTGCAGGCAAAGGCCCGGGAACTCGCCGAGCTTCATGAACAGATCGAAAGTCTGAAAAACACACAGCCTCCCGTCCGGCTTTCGGAAGCCGATAAGGCTCTGCTTGACGAATACGCCGACGTTCTCGGGGCTATAGGCGCGACGACACCGAGACCGGCGCCCCGCATGGCCGACCCTACCCCCTCCCGGCCGCAATATGAGGAAAAATGCATGAATCTCGACGATATAATGGACGCTTACCGTCAGAAGGCCGAGGAAATGAACGCGGCACTTGCCGCCCTGACTCCTCCCCCCGATTTCACTCCGGAGCAGCAGCGCGACTACTATTCCGCACGCAAAGTCCTCAACACAGAATATACATACACCACCCACGTAGACATGTCCGGATACTCCCCGAGTGTCTGGTGCTGCAATTACTGCGGCTGCCTGCATAACTGCCCTTCTGAATGTGCCGAACCGCAGCTCGGCGGCACATGGATCTATGTCTCCCCGGAAGAATATATCGAACAGAACAGTACAGTGACCGTCGACGTGTCATACAAACTCGTAGACGCCAAATAAAAATATAATTACGTATATATAAACCGATAAAAATCACAATAAAATGAAAAGTTTCATCAATTGGTGCTGGACAGGATTCGGCACAGGAATGACAAGCTTCCGCGCTTTAGGTCTTGCAATCATTACACTCCTCATCGGAGTTATCGCTCTTTATTATGTAATCCGTTGGATTGTCCGCCTCTTCCAGAAGAACAGCGTGCAGACCGCTGTCGATTAACGGAATAGCAACATCCACTCCACCACATAATAATGGCAGACAACGATAAAACCATAGGATCGGGCCGACGTCGCAATAATGGCAACGACGACGCCCACGCCACCGGTCGCGCTCCGCGAGGTAATAACGACGATGCCCACGCCACCGGTCGGGCTCCACGAGGCAATAACGACGACGCCCACGCCACCGGCAAAGCCGGCGGCCGTCTCAGCCCGTTTGAACAGAAAGGGAACGCCGACCTGCGCAACCGTCTGTCGGATAGTGCCGGTACAATCTCGTCAAACGAATGGCCCGATGAATTCGTGCTCGACGGTGTAAAATATAAGAACGACGGTGTGCTGTCGGCTTCATCCGGCGAGGCCATCGTCTTTACCGTCAGCCGCGGAGGCAAGAAATATGCCTTGAAGCTATATTATTACGACCCCGACCATCGGCCCAACCATGTCCTGCTTGAAAAAATCCGCAAACTCGGCGGTAGCGGACTTCTGGTCAACATCGTAAGCCACGGCGAATGGGACAATCCCAACCGTCCGGGCGAGAAAAATGACTATGAACTGATGGATTTCTGCGAGGGCGGATCTCTTGACGGCGTGATTCTCGAGGGCGATGAAAGAGCTCTGGCCGAGGTGGCCGTAAGAATGGCCTCAGCCATCGACTTCCTCGCCAAACACGGCATCCTGCACCGCGATATCAAGCCTGCCAATTTCTTCTATGCCGATAAGGAAAGGACACAGATCGTACTCGCCGATTTCGGCATATCGGTGGAATGTGCGCCCGGCGAATTCGTAAAAATCGACGAGATGCGCTCGCCCGTCTATGCTGCTCCGGAATTCTATACCAATGTTCCCGGCGAACCGACCGAGGTCGGGGTAGAGAGCGATTATTTCTCGCTTGGTGTGGCATTGCTCTGCCTGTGGATGGGCAAAGACCGGCTCACAGCCAACGAATCGCAGCTGCTCCGATCAAAACTCAACGAGACCCTCCCGATGCCCGACAATATGTCGGATCACATGGTGTCGCTCATCAAGGGCCTTACACGCCTGAAGATGAACGACCGCGTGACTTTCGAGGACATCAAACGATGGGTAAAAGGTGAGACACTCTCCACGGGAGAATCCGCTGCTGTCAATTCTGATTTCAGCGTGGTTTTCAATTCATCCAAGAATCAGGTGGCGAACTCTCCGGCAGAACTCGCGCATTTTCTTATCGAAGACAAAGCCCTCGGCAAGAAATACATCTATTCCGGCCGCGTGACACGCTGGCTCGAGGACACCAACCGCAACGAGCTTGCCGTAAACGTAGAGGAAATTGCCGAAAACATCTATCCCTCCAATCAGGACGCGGGCCTCATGGCTGTGGCATATCTGCTCGACCCGGCCATGGACTATGTGACACCAGACGGCCAGCATTTTACTAATCCGGCCGATATAGTCGCATATGTGCTGTGCAACCCCGGAATCATGAGCCAAGAGGTTGTCGACCCGGCCTCCAACCTCATGATCTATCTTTCGGCTCTCAAGCTCGACAAAACTGTCGCCACTATGAGGGATTATGTAGGCTCGATGGATTTCAGGATCGTGTCAGAGGAGGAGATCAATAACTTCATCGCCTGCTTCTATCTGGCCATGCTGATTGATCCCTCGCTGCCGTGCCCCCTGTCCGTAAGCGACGGTTGGCAATCAGTCGACAGCGTCGAGGAGGCTATGGAGGTTTTCCATAAGGAAGGTGATCTTGACCTCATAAACAAAGTGATGCTCTGCAGCCAGCCCTTCATTCTCTGGCTCGCAGCCCGTAATCCGGCTCTTGCAGGACGTGTGCGTATGCTGCACGACAACGATACGGAGGACGTGGAAAGTCCCTACTACAATTCCTATTCGCCTTACCGTATAGCATACGAACTCATGCCGGAGGCTGACTTCGACTTCAACACTGACCCGAATGCCAAGGATCGTGTTTACACCATCCCCGAAGTAGGCGGTTATCTGAACCGTATGCTCATAAAATACTCGCTCGGATGGGGTGATGCCGAAAATTTCGAAAAGATTTTCTGCCGCATGGATAATGACCCGCTGGGCGATTATCTCCGCGCACGCGGCGAACATTACATGACCTTCCTGTCATGGAACAGATACTGCATGGACGACGAGTCTGAGGACAACACCGGAAAGCCGGGGCCCTACGATCTTGTGATCGGAGCATATAAGTCAACAGCCGGTTTCCTCGGTCACGCACCCAAGTATCTGCTTGGCGATCATGAACTTCACTCGCCGGACGACCTCAAAACCTTGCCGAAAGAGATGGTCGCCGAGGCCATCGCAGGTAAAGACCGTGAGTATCCCGATGACTCCGGAAAACCTGTGGCATGGCTCGACGCATGGCTCACGGTATTCTTCCAGGAAGATCCTAAACTCGATCTGTCCGCCAAGTTCACCTACGAGAAAAAGACGGCAGAATACGTTGATCTGATCGCCGAATACGCTCCGGACAACTATTATGTCAAACGCTACCGCAAGGCGTTGTCCCGCATCGACACCGCTGCCGTAGATCTCGATAAGAGTGAAAACAAGATAAAACGCAAACGCATTTTCTTCCTTATCGCTGCCGGTATCCCGACACTGATAATGCTTATCTGCTCCTGGTTCTTCGATCTTCCTGACGGCAATCCTATAAAGGGGCATTTCTGGTCTACATATTGGATATGTGCCGTGTGCGCTTTTGTCGCTTTCATAGCCATGTCGGGGTTCTGGGGAGCAATCATTCCGGGTGCTGTAGGAGGTCTCGTGTTAGCGGGATTCGCTTGGGCCGGATTCGCTTGGTTCCCGTCGATCCTATACCTTATTGCGGGATTGATTCTCATAATCGCGGCATTCCTTGCATGCAGCGGCATGTTTACGCGCAAGAATGTAAATGACGGTCTGAAAATCGAAGCCAACACATTCCAGTACCGTCAGCTTGACGCCCTGTATTTCGCCTACCGCGACGATTCCGATAATCTCGATACGGCCGTCACCGATCTCGCCCTCGTGCAGGGTTCGGAAGATGAAACAGTACGCGAGAACATAGGCTTCGCCGGCTGGATCTGGACTCCGCTGGTGTGGATGATGTTCCTCCTCTGGTTCTTCGCCACACCTCAGATCAGCGGCAGCGCGGCATGGGTGCCCGGTGCGGGGACAGAAAAGTCCATCCCCGGAAAATGGGTGATCGGCAAGTGGGATGCACGATATGCCGGCGGTTCCACACGTATCGTCTGCAACATCGATTCGGTGGTGGACGGCAAGGTCATCTACGGCACTATGGTTATCGCAGGCCAGACTCCCGTCGAAGCTCAGGGTCACGTGTCGAGCGAAAACGACTCACTTCCAAAGTATTTTCACTTCTTCCCTCGGACGGGCGATACCCAAAAACAATGTATCACGGCCGAATATGACAAAAATCAGAAGAAGATGACCGGTTACTACTACGACCGCAAAGGCATCATGCACCAGATTGAATTTGTATCGACCCCGCTTGACTCTCCGGCTCCGGCCAAAGCTTCGGCGGCTAAATCTCAAAAAGCATCCAAACCGGCGAAAAAAGCCGAGAAAAAGCCTGTCGAACAGCCTGTGACTCCGGCAGACCAGCCTGCTGCGGAACCGACTGACGCTTCCGCGACCGAGGACGCGCCTTCGCACACCTTCTGGGAAGACACCATGTAAACCTGAATCGTAAAAATGAAGACCCGTATAATAATATTATTCTCCCTGCTGCTGTGCAGCCTCGCAATGAGCGCGCAGAAATATGTGGTGAACGGCAGAAAAGACAAAACCCGTGTGGTAGAATATCACATGGTGGACGGACACTGGACTTATGTCAAAGGCGCCCGTGACATATATGTTCCGAAAGGTTACGAGTTCGAGGCCGTGGCTCCGGTTTCCAAAGACACTATCGTGATGCCATACGAAGGAAAATTCTACCGGGTGGTATTCCCGGATAAGGAACTGAAACTGGTCGACGATATGGGTAAGGACTCTCACCTGGGCTTCCGTAACAAGCTGAGCAACACCGTCATCGGCAAATGGTACGCTACCGGCCGGCCCGCCGTCATAGGTCTTATTCTGTCGGCTTGCGCTCTTCTTGCTCTGGTAGTGGCTCTTTTCCGCGAAAATGTTCCGGCGATGTTCCGGGCGTTATTCGTGGCCTCTATGTGTGGCATATCGCTGCTCGAGGTTGGAGCCTTCCTCTCCCTGCACACCGACGCCTTCTGGTGGGTGAATCCCGATGATGTAGGCTATCTCGTAGCCATAATGACGCTTATTCCTTTCTCGGTAACGGTCGCCATGCAGGTGTTCGCCCTCAAGGTGTACAATATGATGGGCAACTACGAAGGTGCTTTGAATGCGATCGTCAAAATCATTCTCGTAATCGGAATCGTACTCTCGTTTATCTTCGCCATCGCGGTCATTATGAACTTCCTGTTCGCCGCATGCCTGTTGATCGGAGCCGGATTCCTGTTTTCGGGCATGTCATACAAAGACAGTGCCGGCAACACTATACACAGCAGTGCGTTAGGAACTTATAAGACCGATAAATACGGCAACACAACTCATATCCATTGATTAATGAAAACCTGTCAGTCATGTCATAATGAAAACCGCGATGTGGCGCGGTTTTGCCGGTTCTGCGGCACCAAGCTCCAGGAAGAAGTAGTCCCCAAAGGCCACGACACCAAGAAGGCTCGAAAAAAGAACGACGCTCTCGACAGGCTCGTGGGACTCGAAGGACCCAAGGAACAGATCCGAGAACTCGTCTCCACAGTTAAGGCACTGGTCAAGCAGCGTGGCCGTGAGGTGCTCAACACCCTCAACACCAACATCCTCATCACCGGCCCGTCCGGCTCCGGTGTTTCGGCTCTGCACTTCGCCACAGGCGATTATATGTGCGACGAGGGAATATACGCTGATGATGAATGCGAACCCTTCAACCCTCTGACCATCGACACCCTTAATCTTGCCGAAAATCCGCTGACCTGCATCATGGTGGATGATACCCAGAAGATGATGCCCGATGATATCAACGACGATCTTCTGGGCTCGCCGATGGAATATGTGTTCAAAAACGCGCTTGCCGCAAGAAATCTCAAGGACGAGCGGCTCGCATTGATCATAGCGGGCGACAAAAGACTTCAGGAATACATCGATGCACATCCTGAACTTAAGGGATTGTTCGCCCTGAACATAACGCTCCCCGAACTCACTCCCTCGGAAGTGGCGGACATTTGTGAGGATATGTTGGGAAATACATATAAGACCAAATTGTCGCCCGAGGCAAGGGAAAAGCTTTGCCGAGTGTTCAACTATGAACGACGCCATTCCGAGAAATTCGGCAACGCACACCTCGCGTCAATAAAGGTGAACGAACTCATGATGGCGGCTACGCGCCGAATGAAAGGCAAAACCGTGTCAGTCATTGAGGCCGAGGACGTCTCAGGCAAAGAATATGTGCCCAAGACGCTCGACGAGGTGATGCAGGAATTCGACAAATATGTCGGTGTGGATAAAATCAAGAAAACCATGACCGGCATCGTCGATTCCATCCGGTCTTTCCAAAAACTTCATCCCGACCGGACATACGAACTGAAAGACCACTACCTGTTTGTCGGAAATCCCGGCACCGGCAAGACCACTATGGCAAGGGTGTTTGCCGATGCCCTGAGTGCGATGGGTATCCTTTCGTCGGGTCAGTTGATTGAGATCGCACCCAAAGACCTCAGAGGTCAGTATGTAGGACATACGGGTCCATTGGTTGACGCCGCATTCGACAAAGCCATGGGAGGCGTCCTTTTCATTGACGAGGCATACAACATGTGGAACGGTGCCGATGATCAATTCGGTAATGAAGCCGTAACGGTACTGCTTAAGAATATGGAAGACCGTAAGGGCAAGTTGGTCGTAATCCTTGCAGGTTATCCCCGTGAAATGGAGTATTTCATACATAACGCCAACCCGGGTCTGGAGTCACGATTTACGGAACCGGTCGATTTCCGTGATTACGATGGTGCGGAACTCACGGAGATTGCCCGACGGATGATAAAATCACAAGGCTACACGCTTGATGAGAACGCCGATCAGATGATTGACAAGTTCTTTGAAAAGATGTATGTGGGACGTCAGAAGGATTTCGGTAATGCACGCGATGTAAGAAATGCTGTCGACAAGGCCATAAAAGCTCAGAACAGCCGTGTTCAGCAGGCTCTGAGAGAGCATGGCTTTGACAAATCGCAGGAATTCGTTCTGACAATGTCAGATATTACCGGAAACGAGAAGCCCCCGAAGACTGTCGATGAAGTTATCGCATCCATGGATGACCTCATCGGTATGACCGACATAAAGCAGGAGATCCGCAAACTGGCCAATGTGGCCATGGTGAACCGCATGCGCATGGAACGCGGACTGGGCGCGGCGACACTTCAGCCTGTAAACATCATCCTTACCGGTAATCCGGGTACAGGCAAGACCACCATAGCCAAACGCCTCGGCGAGGTGCTCTACGCCGCAGGGGTGCTGAACACCGACAAGGTGGTGGAACGCGAGGCGAAGACCATCCTCTCGAGCTATGTGAACGCTTCCGGCCAAAATATGGACAAGGCGGTCGACGAGGCAATGGGCGGAGTACTCTTTATCGACGAGGCCTACAACCTGCTCCCTCAGCCCGGAAGCATGAACAACACCGGCAACGAAGCCCTCGACGCTCTTATGACACGCATGGAGAACGACAAGGGCAAATTCGTGGTGGTGATCGCGGGCTATAAGGATCGCATGGCCGAGCTTATCCGTCGTGGCAACCCGGGTTTGATGAGCCGCTTCAACAAGTCGTTCCATATCGAGGACTACGATGCCGACTCTCTCACCGAGATTTTCAAGATGAACGTGAAGAAGCGCAAGTTCACCCTCACACCGGAAGCGGAAGAAGCGGTGAAAAGACGCATACGTGATATGGTGGCCAACAAGGGTTTGCACTTCGGTAACGCCCGCGAGGCGGTCAATCTGCTGAACGAGGTTGTCGAGATGCAGGGTAACCGTATCGCCGCCGACACCAGTATAATAGACAGTAACCCCGACGCTCTCACAATCATCGAGGCAGTCGATATTCCTCAGCTTTTTGAATAATGAAAGAGATTGAATGTCCCGCATGCGGCGAGATGATTCCCGCCGACAGCAAATATTGTGACATGTGCGGCGCCGAGTTGCTCGAATGTGTGAACTGCGGTACGCTCGGCACCGACATGTTCTGTCCGGAATGTGGCAAACCCATGGTGGCCCGCAAACCCGACGCTTCCCCTGAAACCACACAACCGCAACCGGTCAAACCTGCTCAGAATGATGATGACGGAGGCAAAACCATCGGACGCCCTGCCGCTCGCAAGGATATAGTATTGAAAGCACGCAAGGGCGGATTCATCCTGCGTCCCGAGGATGAGGCCGTGATAGGCCGCAAAGATAGCCCCTATTCCGACATTTTGGCCGACTGCGACCTAATATCTCGCCGTCACGGCAAGTTCTTGAAACGTGGCCGCGACTGGTATATCATGGATTTCGGCAGTACAAACGGAACTTACGTTAACAACCGTGAAGCTGCTCCCGACACCCCCGTGAAAATCAACGCCGGAGATGTGGTCGACATAGGCACATATATTTTTGATGTGATCGAGCGATGATTACATCTTTGGCATATGAGGCCGTCTGCGACATAGGCTGTAAACGCTCGAACAACGAGGACATGGCCTACGCCTGCGGTCGCGTCGTGCGTGACGGATGTCTCGAAGGAGAAGTTGAGGTTTCACCCGAGTCGGTCGTAGCGTTTGCCGTGGCCGACGGAATGGGCGGCTACGAAGGTGGAGAAGTTGCCTCGGAAATTGTCTCGCGTTCGTTCGCAACCTTCATAAAAGGTCTTGAAGAAAAAGGACGTGATAATATCCTGATCGCTATAAAAGACTGGGCCCGCGAGGCCAACAGTCTGGTGCTCGAGACCGCCGGACTGCGGGAAGAACTCGCGGAGATGGGCACTACTTTTGTCGGCCTCATACTTTGCGATTCACGGCTATGGCTGATAAACATAGGCGACAGCCGGTGCTACCGGTTCAGACAGGGTGTGCTGAAACAGATGTCTACCGACCACTCCGAACGCGAGCGCACCGGCAACCGGAATGCCCCTTCCAACCTCATCTACAATTACATGGGCAATGTACCTGAGGACTTTATATCCGATGTAACGCGCCTCGAACCACTCGAGGGCGATGTATATCTGCTCTGCTCTGACGGTTTGAGCGACCTTGTTTCCGATGACGACATCGAAGTAGCCATCGGGTCTGCCGGACGCATGGTTGAACTGGCCAAAGAGGCAGGTGGTCGAGATAACATAACAGCTGTGCGCATCCGGTTATGAATCTTTCCGAGTTGAAAAAAGAAATCGCACGCATAGTGCGCGAGGTGGACGATTCTGTCGATGAGCGCCTCGAAAAAGCCCTCGCATTATGTCCGGAAGAAGATGAAGCGGATGCGGTAGAAAAGGATATTATCATTTATTCCGCACTTGTCGACCTGTTGTGGCGGGAATGTCCCGACCATAGCCGCGATCTTACCCTGCTGCAGCTCTATGCGTTGCTGGCCGAAGCCTACGACGACGCTGACGATTATCGCGCTATGGAGGCTGTGGCTCAGGGTGTACTCCGGCTTATGCGCGACAGGATGACACCGGCAGATGTGTACCGTGAGACCATTCCGCGCATTGCGGCGGCCATCGGTAATTCCGTTTATAATCACGCGTTGTATGAAATTCTTCTCCTTTATGTCAAATGCGTTCTTGCCGAGATGCCCGAAGACGTATTGGTCAAACCACACGTGAAAAAACTGCTCAAGCTCCACCTGCTCCTTGAATATTCCGAATGGCGCGAACGAGAATGGTCAAAGGATTTTCAGAATCAGATGAGCATGCTGTTTTCGGCTGAGGAACTGATGCACATAATCGCCAATCCGAAAATCGGACATCTGAGACGCGACCCTGTGGAATATACCCGTGCTTGGGAAGACATCTATTACGATGTGGAAGACGAGTTGACAACCCGATTCCAGAACGCCCCTCGCCAAAGAGGATTATGCCATCACATCTGGAGCGTGAAGCGCGAGTTGCTGAAGGATCAATACGGAATTGACTGGCGATCGCCCGCACAGATGAATTCACGTGTAAGATTTGACTGAAAATGGAAACTCTGACAGACCGTTTCATCAAGACAATCGCCGAGAATGACAGCGCCTCCACGGCCGTCGGCGAAATTGTCCGACTGGTATTCGAAAAACCTGACACTCCGGAAAAATTCGGACTGCGCGCCTATCTTTTCCATGAAGGTATCGGAGTGCCTGCCGATATGGAAATGTGCGTTCGACTCGCTGAAAAAGCGGCTTTCGAGTATGGTGACCCTCTCGGATATTTCCTGCTCGGATACATGGCCGACGGAACTGATGATCGCCGAGCCCTCGAATTCTATGAGAAATGCGCCGGAACTAAGAGTCGGTGGGGCGAACAGGCGCGCTTATGGCTGGGCCGGTATTTCGCGGATATACACCGCGGAAACGATATTGCTCTCGGACTTGAATATTTCCGTTCTATCGCCGAGGACAATTCTGAGGCAGCCGGATGGCTCAGCGATTACTACTGGAGTCTTGTGGTACCGGATTATCTCAATGAAGACGATTGGAAATCAGAGCTTTTCAGATGGACATCATCCGCCGCCCGCCTGGATCCGGCCGAATATTCGTGGCGGCTGGGACTCTTGTATGCCGACGGCATCGGGTGCGAAAAAGATACGGACAAGGCGGTGGATTATCTGGAGGAAGCCTGCGACTACGACGATTGGCGCGCCGCACGGTCTCTGGCCGACATGCTCTCCGACGTCCTTAAAAATAATCCGGATATGAGTCCGGAAGAAAAAGCCGAATGTGAATCGGCCATCCGCGAGTGGAACGCCTGGGCTGACGAACAGCGTGAGGCGGAAATAAAGTCCGAACATGACCGCTCGGTCGAAGAAGATTGAATCATGAAACCGATATATCTCATCCTTGAAGCTCCGGAATCCGGAATTTCTCAATGCGCATCACGATTCTGGGGCAATCCCGATCTGCCTGAAAACACCCCTTATCCGATGTACATAGACGACGAAGGCGATGAATTCCCCTATTGGTTCATATGCCAGATAAATCTCGAAGAACTCGCGTCCTATGATCCGGACAATCTTCTGCCTCATAAAGGGCTGCTGTCTTTCTTCGCAAAGATTGACCGTTATATGGACAGCTTCGCCGCCACAGATTGTATTTCAGGATATGTCAGCGGCGCGGACGCTGTGAGGGTACTCTATTTCCCGGCGTTGGACAATATGCGTGAGGTCGTGCTGGTGGATGACGATGACAATCCGGTGACACCTAGCGAACTCAGCATCCGGTTCAGTACAAACAATGTGGAAAACGGGGATGAACACGAATTGTTCGCCCCTCCGACTCATCGCGAATGGGAAAACTGGGATTCACCTTTCGAGGATAGGATAATCCTTCTCCAGATCGATTCTTTCAGCGGCGAGGACTTCGAGCTGAACTTTATGGATTGCGGCGTACTGGATCTTCTGATTTCACGTGAAGATCTTAAAAAACGTGATTTTTCCGACGTGCGAGGCATTGTCCTCTCCACCTGACGGTCACTCCGCATCAAGCAAGGGAAGATAGTCAGCATATCCGGCAGCAGCCATTTCGGCAGCCGGGATGAAGCGGAGTGCCGCTGAGTTGATGCAGTAGCGCAGGCCACCTTCCGATTGCGGACCGTCAGGAAAGACATGGCCAAGATGTGCGCCGCTGCTGGCTGAACGGACTTCGGTACGTATCCGACCATAGGACGTGTCGAGATGTTCGGTGACGAGGTCATCGGTTATGGGACGTGTGAACGCCGGCCAGCCACAACCAGAATCGTATTTACGTGAGGAAACAAACAGCGGGGTGCCGTCGGTGATATCCACATATATACCGGGGCGGAATTCGTGGTCATACTCGTTCACGAAGGGGCGCTCCGTGGCGCCGTTCTGGGTCACCTCCCACTGCAGCGGGGTGAGACGGCTCCGAAGGTCCGACCGGTCATTCCACGAATGTGTGCGCATATTCCGTGCCTCTGCGAAGAGCGAAGGATCCACATGACAGTAACCTCCCGGATTCTTGTAGAGATAGTCCTGATGATAATCCTCCGCCGGATAGAAATTCCTGAGCGGGGCTATCTCCACTGCCATCGGCCCGTCGAGACGGCGCCCCACCGTGGCCGCTACGGCATTGATGACCGGAACATCGGCCTGATCTGTGTAATAGATGCCGGTACGGTATTGCGTGCCGACGTCGTTTCCCTGACGGTTGACTGACTGCGGGTCTATGCTGCGGAAATATAATGTCAGCAGGTCGGACAGGCCCATGCGGTCGGGGTCATAGCTCACCTCAACGGTCTCGGCCGCTCCGGTCTCCCCGGTACACACCTGACGATATGAAGGATCAGCCACAAGGCTGTTGGCATATCCGGCTCGGGTTGCCGTTACACCCGGGACGAGCGACATCAGATGGTCGGTGCCCCAGAAACATCCTCCGGCAAGGTATATTTTCTTTTCCATACGTAACTTTTAAGATAAGTTCTGATGACTTCAGTAGCCGATATAACAACACTTCGCACCGCGTCGCGGTTTTCTGACCCAAAGATCAGTTTCTGACATAGTGAGGCAGTTCGTCGGGTATGACCATGGAGAGTTCGACAAGACCGCCGAGAGAGCCGTCGGTCCTGTGCCATACAGTCTGATATATCATCTTGCGCAGACCCTCTTTCTCAATAGTATAGGCGTTCGAACCGCCTTCGGCGAGCAGACGGCGGATTATGCCCTTTGAACGATCATTATGATATTCCATTATGTCATGTCCTATAAGGTCACCTCCGCCTCGGGCAGCGAATGTCTTGCGTGAACGCTCGTTCATGTATATTATTCGGCAAGCCGTATCCACGACCGTCACCGCACAATCCATTCCATATGCCCATTCCGGGATAAATTCATTCTCCATATCAGTCATTTTTATTCGCACAAATATACGCATTATTTCTGAAAGAAGTCTCCCGTGATAGAACACTCTCATATTTTTTTGAAAATTTTACTATCACCTCAAAACCTACCTGCCTTTCACGAAGTTATAATACATATAGATAAACAGAATCATCCTTTAATTCGAGGTACTATGAGATACATTTCCAATGGCCGCGGTTCTCTCCCGCTGATAAGCCTCATCGCTCTGCTGTCGGTGTCACTGACCGTAAATCTGCCGGGTCTGGCCGTGTCGCCCATGCTCGGTAAGCTTTCAGACATCTTCCCCCATACCGGGCAGTTGGAAATACAGCTGCTCACGCTGCTGCCAAATCTTGTCATCATCCCCATGATTCTGATTTCGGGCAAAATTACGAGTGTGAAAAACCAGACCGCCGTGCTGGCCGTCGGACTCTCCATTTTCCTTCTTTCCGGCATACTTTACCTGTTTGCGGATTCGATGCCGATGCTCATCGGACTCGGTGCACTGCTGGGCGTCGGCTGCGGCCTGATAGTGCCGATCGCAGCCGGCCAGCTCTCCGAATGGTTTTATGGTGAGCAAAATTCCAAAGTCCTCGGGTTCAAATCCGGAACATCGAACGGTATAGTGATTCTGGCCACGATATTTGTAGGTTGGGCTGCCGATTTCAGCTGGCACACATCCTTCTGTGTATATCTCGTGCCGGTGATTCCCCTGCTCCTGCTCCCGTTCATGACCAATACCTTCATCCGTAAGCATCTCCGCCCCGCCCCTGCAAATGATCCGACACAGCCGCAGACCACCGGTGCCGCGCCTGAAAAGAAATTCGCACGCCCGATACTCATCCTCGCCGGGGTAATCGCTCTTTATATCGGTCTCACAGCCACATCGATGGTGTTCACCTACTACCTCCCCTTCACGATGAAACACTATGGCCTCACGACGTCGCAGGTCGGAATCGCCACAGCCATGTTCTATGTGACCGCCATGGTCGGAGGCTTTTCGCTTACACCGTATATCCGCGTGGTAGGCCGCACCGGGCTCTATGTCTGCATCATCATAATGACAGCCGGAATCCTGATGCTCGGATTATTCCACACTATGGCCACCTATGTGGCCGGAGTACTCCTGATCGGCCTTGGTTATGGGTTCTTCCAACCGATAATCTACACCAAAACCACGGAGATAGCCCCCGACAAGACTCTTTCCACAAAGTATTTCTCCTACACACTCGCCGGCAACTACATCGCAGTCTCCATACTGCCGCTCATCGTGGAGCTGTTCCAGCGCATTTTTGACAATCACACCGCCGACTTCCCCTATTTTCTTAGCGCATCCGCTTTAGGCATAATCTTTATAATCGGACTGCTCAAGCGTCGCTCATTTGTCTGGCAGACAGGACGTAATAGAAAATAGGCTGTCGGCGAGGGCGTCGATGTCCTCTGAGTCCAGCAGCTCTGAGGACGCGAGCGGATCGATCATGCGGGCGAGATACTCGAGTTCGGACACGAAAACGTCCGCCTTATCGCCTGACTCTCCGCAGGCATCAGAGCCCGCGACCTCCGTGGCATAATGTCTGATTTTTTCAGCAAGAATATACCGTCTGAGTGTGCGGATTATATTCAGCAGGCGCCCAAGCTCATCTTCCTTACGCTTTTTAAGTTCCTGAGCCTGCAAGAGCTCCTGCCGCTTGAGTTCTTCCTGTCGTTTCAGGTCTTTCGCACGCTGATCACATTCGGCCTGCCAGTCTTTGATTTCCTGCATGGCATCAAAGATTTTCAGGACCACCTTATCCATCTTCTCTTCCAGCCTTGAAAATTCCGTATCCTCCACGATGAAGGTCCGGAATGAAAAATTGCGTGTCACGGTGATTTTCAGCATCCCGGTGAAACTGTATTCATACACTGAGTATGGTGAATCGGAGGGTTTTACACGTTTGCGCTTCTCGGAAATCGCTATGGGCACCTTGACTCCGTTTATGCTGATTACCGTTTCTTTCGATGATGCGTCGACCTTGCACCCGAAAGCCTCAAAGATGCTTATTATGGAATCGAATATACACAATGCACGGGAGAAAGTATCTTTTGACACATCTATATCAAGATGTTCCTTCGGCATCATCCGCCCGGGCATTTTCAGCCGTTCATTGTAGGGCAGCTCGGAGATACGGTGAAATTCCCTGGTGTCGCGGATAATCTCCCGCTTGCTGCGTAATGTCTGCGCTACAGGAAAAATACGCACAACCTCATCTATATTCCGGCGCCACGTGCCGTTGGCGGAATCGAAATCTATTTTGAACGCACCGGCATTCGCTTTTTTCAAAGTTCCCCGCCCCGGATGGATGTCCTGATTCCCGGAAACGACCTGCTCCTTCGGAGGCTTGTCTGCACATGTGACGGTGATGACCGGATTTTTATGCGGGTGTGGCAGAGGCTTTTTCTCCACCGGTTTGCCGAATTTGAGTTTCGACCAGTAAGCCGAGTCAGGTGTGGGGATGTTATGGCGTACGCAGGCCTCTTTCAGGAAACGGGAGGGGATGTCATATTCCTGTGCTACGGCAGAGAGTGCCTTTTCCCATATGCGTGAATAAAGCTCGACACGTTTTATCTCGATGTGTCTCATGGACTAAAATCTTAACTTTAATTAAATTAAATGATTTGCGCAAAGATACGATTTATTCGTGAGTTATGTTTACCTTTGCAGAAAACTGACATTATTATTTGATATGATCAATCCCCCTTACTATGCTGATGACAGCCGATACAACTGCGGCATGACATATGAACGATGTGGCCGGAGCGGCCTCCTGCTACCACGTATCTCCTTGGGCCTCTGGCACAATTTCGGTGACATAAACCCGCTTGCCACAAGTCGGGACATGTTGCATTTCGCCTTCGACCATGGAATCACCTGCTTCGACCTCGCAAACAACTACGGTCCGTCCTACGGCTCGGCCGAAGACACTTTCGGCCGTGTGATGGAGAGTTCCTTCCGACCCTATCGCGACGAAATGGTAATAACCACCAAGGCCGGACATGACATGTGGCCCGGGCCGTACGGCAACTGGGGCTCCCGAAAATATCTGATGGCATCGCTCAACCAGAGTCTCCGCCGGATGCACCTCGAATATGTGGATATTTTCTACAGCCACCGGTTCGACCCTCAAACACCCATGGAGGAAACCCTGCAGGCTCTTGTGGATATGGTGCGTCAGGGAAAGACTCTCTACGTGGGCATATCCCAATGGCCCTACGAGGCGTCACAATTCGCCTATGATTACCTGGGCGCCCGCGATGTACCCTGTCTGATATATCAGGGCCGATATAACATGATCGACCGTAAGAAGGCTGATGAAGGAATAGTGGAACAGGCCGCGGCCAACGGCGTAGGATTCACGGCATTCTCACCTCTCCAGCAGGGAATCCTAACCGACCGCTATCTGAACGGTATCCCCGACGGCTCACGCGCTTCCCGCGGCAGAAACCTCAAGCCGGAAATGATTACTCCCGAGCTGGTGGAGAAGCTCGAGAGACTCGACGCCATAGCCCGGCGCCGCGGACAGACTCTCGCCGAGATGTCTCTCTCATGGCTGCTCAAAGACCGGCAAGTAACATCTGTGATCGTAGGTTGCAGCTCCGTTAGCCAACTTGCAGACAGCCTCGGCTGCCTGAACAATCTGGCCTTCAGCCGGGAAGAATTGGCAGAAATCGACAGCATCCTCTTAGCCTGACCGCAAAGTATAGTTTATTATCCGTCGTAAAATTTATAAAAACCGTTAAATCCATACCGTACAGTCCCTGTTTCTGAATCTATTGTTGTTTATATAGTAAACAAGTGCTCCTAAATCACTAACCACACTCAACATATAAGCAACATGAAAAAGATTTTTTCCTTATCCGTGCTGCTTTGCCTGCTGACAGGATGCAGCAAACTGACGGTAGACAACTCCGTTGTGAACGACTTTGACCTTGACCGCTTCCTCGGCGGCTGGTACGAAATCGCGCGTTTCGACCACAGGTTCGAACGCGGTATGGAACAGACCAAAGCCAACTATACTCTCCGCGAAGACGGAAAGGTTGATGTGTTGAACACCGGGCTTAAAAACGGTAAACCGACTGAAGCCAAAGGTGTGGCTAAGCTTACAGATACTCCCGGACTACTTCGCGTATCATTCTGGGGGCCGTTCTACTCCGACTACCGCATCCTGCTTCTCGATCCGGACTACCAATACGCGCTCATCGGAAGCGGCACCGACGACTATCTGTGGATACTCTCCCGCACCCCGCGAATTTCCCCCGAAATAAAAGACAAACTCCTTGCCGAAGCCCGAAAACGAGGCTATGACCCGGCAAACCTTATATGGGTAAAGCAATAACCCCTTCCCCTTTCCTACCTTCAAACCACCGATGTAGCGGAAAACGTCCCCATCGGTGGTTTGAAGTTAATGGATAATTCAAGCGGCAGACCTCCTTCGCAAAAATTCTTTTAAACGCTTCACGCCTGTCGCACCCAAAATGGTCAATCCCCCGTATTGGGCAGCCTTTGCCAACCCAAAAAAGATGACCCGAAGAAAAGTTGGATTATCGCTAATAATCAGACACTTATTTCATAGCTACATACTTAAGAATATCTTTTATTTTATTATTTCTCCTCGAATCTTTGCTCCGATACTAAAGGTTTTGTATATTTGTAAAAAAAAGAAATGAGCATTGTGATTTTGAAATGGAACCCAAGCTTTTCTTCCTATACGATGGCAAGGTTCCTGAACGATTTGGAGAAAAGTGCGTTGGCTAATAACGGCAATGTAGGTATGAATTGGTCGATATGGGATGCCGACAAGGTAAAAACGGGTGACGTCTGTTTCTTGCTCAAGGTAGGATATGGCCAAACCGGTATCACAGCGCGTGGTACGATTACATCCGACCCATACTCCGGCGAAGACTGGGCATGGCGTAACCGCCCGACTATGTATTGCGATTTCGACTTCGAAACGATGATAAATCCCGATGCTTACCCTCTTTTGAATTCTGCGGAACTGACGAAAGCGATTCCCGATTTTGATTGGTACGGAGGGCACTCCGGAATCGTTTTAACTGAAAAGCAAGGTGATAAATTAGAGCGGCTCTGGCATGAATATATGCAAAGTCAGGCACCTTACTTTGAAAAAGCATCTGATCAGAATCTTTTCATTAACGCTCCGTTCGTTTCCACCGATGAAATCCCTTACACTGTGAAACTCGAGTCGGGCTACAATGGTCACAACATCTATATAAAAGCTCAAGAGGGAGATATAACCACCAAATTAACAGTCTATAATTATCATCGTTTCTTAGGGAAATTCGGAGTCAAATCATGGAGAGCCTTAAAACAACTGATCATTGAAAAATATCCCACGGTGAGCGCCCTCCGGGAGCTGTGCGCAGACCTGTTCTGCGCTAAAATAGAATTCAATGTTGACTTCTACAAATTAACCGGCAACGACGATGAGGATGACAACTAAGGATCACCTGCTACATTAATCGTACCGATCTTTTTTTCAGAAACATCTTCAAAAAGACAAGAATTGCGCAACTTTCGCTGCGCAATTCACATTGATTAGTAAAATTCTTCGGTCAGTTATCTTACATATACCGGCATGGGGGTGCCGTCGGCGTTGATTATGTATACGCCCGGGCCAGGTAGTGTCATAGTCAGCACTGATGATTCCGAAATTATCTGAACACCGGCCACATTGCAGACTGTGGCATATCGGGGCGCACGGTTGAATGTCACCACATTGCCCGAAACTGTCATTTTTATTGCGGATTCATCATTGACAGCTGCTACGTCGCTTCCTTCATAGTTGACTAGTGCGGGCTTATTCTCAAAGCCATAGCCGTCATAAACACATACAGCATACCAACATCCTTGGCTCTTGTCGGCGGGCAGTGTGTAGGATGGTGAATATGTGACATCAACGAGATATTTCGAATCGATGCCATCACCGTCGGGGGCGAGTGCCGACTCATAAGTCACATCATCAGGCACCGCATAGACAGTGTAGCGTATTATCGTCCGGCCCTTGCGCTCAATGGCGTCCCAGCTAAGTTCGCCATTATTATCGGTAAGCGACGACACTTCGGGATATGTGGGATGTTCCTTCCAGTCTACTACAGGCACCAACGCCTTTGTGAGGTAGCTGTTTTCGCCGATATAATCACCCAGACCCTTATAAAGGGGGCCATTGATCGACTGAGTGTTGTAATATATCTGACCTGCCGAATTGTTCTTTGTGTACTTGCGCGACAGATCCACCTGAGCGGCGATCTCTTGCCATCCCACCTCGTCGTTGCCGCCAAACTCGCTTTCGAGCTTATAAGCCGCGATGGATGTATAGCAATGTCTGCCGAAATGATCTGCCGCCATATTCCACCACTCGCACAGCGGGTCATGAGGTGCCGTCGGGTGGTTGCGCGCCCAATAGATCTGCGGGCTTATAAAGTCGATAGAGCCATCGGCGAGCCATGCCAGGCAGTCGGCATAGATTTTGTCGTATTGCCAGTCAGATGACTTGATAGCGGGTGTAGGCAAGTTATATTCCGAGGCCGAGTAATGCCCCACTCCGGCAGGGCCGATGCCAAACCGCATGTCTGGGCGCTCGGCCTGCAACTCGTCGAACACTTCTCTTACAAAGCTATTTACATTTTCTCTACGCCAGTCGTATAGCTCAAAGCTGCTACCAGATTCAATCCATGTGTCGTAGTCGGAGCTTTCACTATCCTCGCCATCGAGAAAAGTTGAACCCACCTTGGCTCCGGGCATACCCGGACTCGGATAGAAGTAGTCGTCAAAGAGCATACCATCGATGTCGTAGTTGGTATAGATTTCCTTGAACACGTCAAGGCAGTGACGGCGAGCCTCCTCAATTCCGGGGTTAAACATTCTCCAGGAGCCATACAGCCCCCACATGACCCACCCATTCTTGATCCATTCCTTATCCATCGGGGTAGTATACTCTATGGAGCTGGCGGTGATTCGGAATGGGTTGAGCCACGCATAGCATTCGAGACCGCGCTTATGGCACTCCTCTACGGCGAAGGCCAGAGGATCCCAACCGGGGTCTTTGCCGCGTTTGCCCGTCAAATCCGAGCTCCAGGGCTCAAGGGTGGATTTGTAGTACGCGTCGGCGTTGGGGCGCACGTGGATGCATACGCCTGTAAAGTTCTGACGTTTGAAGTTGTCGAGGTACTCGCGCAGCTCTTTCTGCTGCTCGGTCTTGTTACCCGCTTCTTTGGGCCAATCGATACCCATACCGGCCATCCATGCCGATCGGAATTCGCGCTTTGGCGCCTCCGCTTTTGATGTGAAAGCCAGCAGTATGGCTATCAACATCGTTAAAACCATTTTTTTCATGATAATGATTTATAGACCCGGATGATTCCTCTATCCGACAGGTTAAAAATTAAAAGCGCAGGAATCTGTATCTGTTGCCATCTTACCATTGGAGGCTTCTCGCATTGCCTTACTTGTGTCGGACGGCAACCGCAGAAGCCCACGCTCGTATATGCAACCATTGCATCCGGCAATATTTCTCTCGAGATACTGTGCCGAAAGCAAGATAATCACATATCCACGGGCATCTACCGTTGCTCAATCCCTGTCACAAGTATGAATTTTGCGAGAATTCCCAATGGACAAGAATCAGCGCGGATAAACGCTTTCTTATGTATTTTCACTACATCCCGCACCGCTTAACCCCAGACCGGGGCTTCTGCGAAGCGGTTTGCGACCGCAAATTTACTCATTTTATTTTGTGTTACCAAAAATATCGCCAAGAAATGCAGTGATGTTAAAACATCGTGATTTATATCAATCTCGGAATATAATTCGTAAAAGGAAAAAGTAAGTAATCTTCGGCTTGCCTCCTTGTCATAAGACAACGGAATCCACCCCAATCATGAGGCGGATTCCTTTATAAATCCTTAATTTTAAGAGATCTAACTAATGAATAGGCGATAATACTCGTACTCGTTGAAGTGGTTTTTAATTAACTCATCCAATTAATAGTCAAAGGAATACGTTTTAACTAGCAAAATGCTGATTCACATATTTCACGCCACTTCACGCTAATACAATGTTACAGTCAATATAACGATATGATAGAAGGGTACGTCATCAGTTTTATACTGCGTCTATTGGTCTATCAGGATTAAAGTTTAAAAAGAAATTCTTTCTGTGTTTTAGTAAATTCGTAATCTCGCTACACATAAAGACACAGTTAAAATCGTATATTGGTTTACTTGTACCAATATTGCTAGGGCGAGTTAATTTGAGTTCCAAATTATAGTAATTTATTAATGTTTCATCTTCTGTACCATCGGCAGCGAAAAGAAATAGGTATTTACATCCCACCGTTTCTCTAACTTTTTGAAGTATCGGAACTATGTAATACCAAAATACCACTTTCCCAATTGATTGTGGAAGATTATATTCTCTCCATAATTCTTTTGCCTTTTCATTAGAGCAAAAGTGTACCAATTCAATTCCTGAATGAGTATTTGAAACACGTATTATATGCTTATTTGGATCCTTAGATTTATCGCCCAATAAAAATTTAAGAATATTTTGTTTAGTGTTTGTTTGCTGTGAAATGAAACGCTTTATTTCATCATCTGCAATATCTCTCCCAGCTCGAAATTGTTCTAATATAATAGCCGCTAAATCTTCCTCTTCTTTATTTTTCGGATTAGAAATTAGGCGTTTTGCAAGGGCATAGACTTTTTTCCTTTCTTTGATTTGCTCCTCATCAAGATGTTGGTAAAGAGCTCCACATTTTAAAGAGAAAAAGAAAAGTGGAATTCCATCCTTGGTTTTAATAATGTAGTATGCCGTAGAACCTTCTGCATCTTCATCCCAGGCTGTATTACGCAAACTATCAATTAGATTTGGATTCCTTGTATTCTCGAAGGAAAAAATTAAAGACTTATGCTCATCCTTTGAAGATAATCTATGACATAACAAACTCTTAAGACAATCACTTTGTCGTTGTGTTATCTCCATATTATTGAGTGCAATTACCTAAATGAGAAATGAAATATCGTCTTAATTTAATTCGGTTTGCATCAACCTTAATATCTTCAATTGATATGGGATTATTGCATGCATCAACGGGGCCGAGTCCCTTACGCGCATTTTTCCAAGAATATTCCCCATGTGATAATCGACTAAGACTCCAGGAGTCTTTATGAGCATATTGTGAAAAAACCTTATCAAATATCGGAATATACTCATCCGCTATAGTGCAATCACCATATTGAGGAATTGCACCGAAAAACTTTATATAATCTCGAATAGCAACAAGGACGGGTCCATACTTCCATGCGTAAAAGAGTTCGCGAAATAGAGGCCGACCAATTTGAATAAGTGATTCACGTTGGGCAAAATAGAGTAGCTTATGTAGTTTCATTTCATCAATTGAAACTCCATACTCATGTCTGTATCTAGAAGCTATATACTTCGTGAAGTCAATTGCTGTATACATATTATTACTCTATTTTAGTGCAAAATTAGTAAAATATTTTGAGATTGACAAATTCCAATCATTTGTTGATATAACAATTAACTCTATAAAACAGTTTGAATGAAGGCTTTATCATTGATCGTGAGAAATAGTTTCAGTAGCGGTTTTGTGGTGGCGAATATAGGCAAGTGTCTGATTTACATAGGGAGGGGTGACGTAGGGGGAGCTACGTAACTCGCCACTCCCTCCTGTAATATAGGGA
>CAMWNG010000019.1 GCA_947175575.1 uncultured Bacteroidales bacterium
CGCTCATGAGGGTGAGCTTGGACTGGTCTTCGCCGTGAACGGGGATACAGGTGGGATGGATCTGAGTGAAGGCGAGGTTGGCCAGATAAGCACCTTTCTTGAAGACCTGAACAGCAGCCGAGCCGTTGCAGCCCATGGCGTTTGTGCTCAGGAAGAATGCGCGTCCGTAGCCGCCGGTGGCGAGAACTACGGCGTGAGCGGCGTAGCGTTCGATTTCGCCGGTGATGAGGTTGCGGACTATGATACCGCGAGCGCGACCGTCGATGATCACGAGATCAAGCATCTCGCGACGCACGAAGCTCTGTACCTTGCCTTTCTGAATCTGGCGGTTGAGCGAAGCGTAGGCGCCGAGCAGGAGCTGCTGGCCGGTCTGGCCTTTGGCATAGAATGTACGGCTCACCTGAGCGCCGCCGAATGAACGGTTGGCCAGCAGGCCGCCGTATTCGCGTGCGAAAGGTACACCTTGTTCGACACACTGGTCGATGATATTATTTGACACCTCGGCCAGACGGTACACGTTGGCTTCACGCGAGCGGAAGTCGCCGCCCTTGACGGTGTCGTAGAAGAGGCGGTAAACTGAGTCGCCGTCGTTCTGATAGTTTTTGGCTGCGTTGATACCACCCTGAGCGGCGATGGAGTGAGCGCGACGGGGTGAGTCCTGAATGCAGAAGTTGAGCACGTTGAAACCGAGTTCGCCGAGTGTCGATGCGGCAGATGCGCCTGCGAGACCTGTGCCTACGACGATGATGTCGAGATGGCGCTTGTTGGCGGGGTTGACCAGTTTCTGGTGGGCCTTATAGTTGGTCCACTTCTCAGCGATGGGTCCTTCGGGAATCTTGGAGTCAATCTGATACTCAGGAAGTTTCGACGATTCGATGTCGGCAAAGTCCTTCATGATCGGACTTGAGTCGATCATGTCTTTGATTTTATTAAGGTCTGTCATCTTTCTGAGAAATTAATTATTGTACATTATCTTCTTGAGCCTGTTCGGCGGGGCCGTCACCGGCGGGGTTTGCACCGGATACGCCGCGGGGAGTAGCTCCGCCGGGCATACGGGTCATCATCATCTGGAGCTGTGATGCGATCTGCTGGATCTGACGGAGGGCGTCGCCGGGCACGATGTCGGTGCACTGTTTTTCAAACGATGAAGCGATGAGTTCGGTGCGGGCGATGAAGCCGGGGCCGTACTCGTTGATGAAGTCCTGCATGGCTTTCTGAGAGGCGATCATGTTGCCGTCGTTGGCTTTCTGAAGAGCGAGCATGTTCACTTCAAAATCATCATAGACATCCTGGGCCTGTGAGTTCCAGAATTCGGCGTACTGTTCCTGAAGGCCTTTGTCGGTGAGGTAGTAGTTGCCGTGAGCCTTAACTGTAAAGACAATTGCCTGTGCGATGAAGAGAGCCACAACAACCGAAGTCCAGATGCAACCGATCTTTTTGAGACGGTCAATCCATACCTGATTGTCCCAGCCTACGGTGTGGAACATCGACCAGAAACCGTGATTCATATGGAACCAGAGGGCGATAAAACCGATGATGTAGACGATGGGAGTCCACACCTGCGAGAAGGCCATCTGGATGAAGAGGGTGCCGAGAGCGGGAGCAGCGGGCACGCCTTCGAGCTGCGGAAGCACCTGAAGGTCGGCGTGGCGGAGTTCCTGCCACTGCATCTTTGCCCAGAACTGGATGAGGTGAACCACCAGGAAGGCGAGTACCACGATGCCGAGCACGAGCATGTTTTTCGATGACCATTCCACCTGGGGCGGACGTGATGTCACGGCGTAGCGGTCGTTGCCGCGTGCGGCGCGGTTCTGCACTGTGAGCCACAGAGCGTAGACAATGTGGATGATAAGCAGGAGTCCGAGGCCGGCGGATGCCACCAGGGCATACCAGTTGGCACCTAAGAACTCGCACACCTGATTGTAGGCTGTGGGCCAGATCAGGGCAACTGCGTTCATCAGCACGTGAAAAGTCACAAACAGGACGAGCGCACAGCCTGTGAGGGCCATGATGAACTTACGTCCTATGGATGAGGATGTTAACCACATAGTGATGATTGATTTAGTTATTATTGAAAAATGATGTCATATAGTCGTGAGCGCCCGGTGTAGCTGTGTAGGGGCACAATTTTTGGCAAATTTAGCATAATTTGCGCTTTCTCACAACTATTAAGGAAAATTTTCCCGAATTTTTTGAGATACGTATATCCGCACCAGTTCCTGATGGAGGCAATGTCAGGCCGGGTGTTTCCGGGAGGCATGCCGGCGCAGGCGATGTGTGAAGTTTGAGTTGCGTGTGTGTTGCGGGGCGTTGTCCACGGCATAGCGCAGGGCGTCGGGTTCGCCGACGAGTACGCACAGGTCGCGGGCGCGGCTGACTCCCGTGTAGAGCAGATTGCGGTAGAGCATCGGACGGTGGGCCATGGTGACGGGCATTACCATATAGCGCACTTCGGAGCCTTGAAGTTTATGTACTGTGGTGGCGTAGGCGAGGGTGAGTTCGCTGAGTTCGATTCCGGTGTAGGTGGAGCGGCGTCCGTCGGAAAATTCCACAGTAAGCTGCCCGAGATCAGGCACGACCTCGCAGATACGGCCTATTTCGCCGTTATATACACCGCGTTCGCGGGAATTGGCGGTCTGCATCACGGGGTCACCCAACCGCATCACTGTGGTAAGGCGTCGTATTTCGGGTCCTTCGGGATTCAGGCGAGCCTGGAGGTCTTTGTTGAGCTGCCGGGCCCCCAGCGGGCCGAGTTGCTGAGGTGTGACAACCTGAATGTCGGAAGGACGTATGCCATGACGCGCCGGGAGTTCATCGGCCACGAGGGACATTAGCCGGCTATGGATGGCCGCGGGACCCTGTTCGTTCACAATCATGAAATCACGAGCTCCGGCAGGAGATGGCACATTGCCGCTGTTAATGGCCCGGGCAGAGGCCGCTATGGCACTTCCGCCTATCTGACGGAAATTCTCATCGAGGCGTACCACGGGGACGGTGCGGGAGTCGATCAGGTTGCGGAGGACGTCGCCGGCACCGATGGCCGGAAGCTGGTCTACATCGCCTACCACAATGATTCGGGTGCCGGGGCGAACGGCTTCGAGAAGGTGATCGAACAGCACTTGTTCCATCATGGAGCCTTCGTCAATGATTAGTACGTCCGTATCGATTGTCTTGTTCCGGTATCCTTCGCCCTGACGATAGCCGAGGAGGCGGTGAATGGTCTGAGCCTCCACTCCGGTGAGGGTTGACATGCGTTTTGCGGCGCGTCCGGTGGGAGCCGCGAGTATGGCTTTCATTCCGCGGCTTTGGAGTATGTCGAGAATACCTTTCAGTACGGTTGTCTTGCCCGACCCGGGGCCTCCCGTGAGCACCATTACGGGATGGCTCATGGCTGTGGCTATGGCCCGGCGTTGGGCGGTGGTGTAGAGGTGGCCTTCGATGTCGTGAGAGGGCACCTCGTCAATGTCGACCGGACTGACTTCGGCCGCACTAAGGTCCATAAGTCGACGGGCACCGTTGCGCTCGGCTTCGTAGAATACGGGAAGATACAAGCCGCCATGGCTCTCGACGAGGCGGCCGTCGGCTGTCAGCGAGGGTATTAAAGCCCGGATTTCATCAGGAGATGCTTTTGAAAGCCGTACTGCTTCGGCCACGGCCTGCTCGGGTGTGGCGAAAAGGTGTCCGTCTTCGGCGTAATTCTTAACGGCTGTGAGAAGCGCTCCGCGAAGCCGGCGTGGATCGTTGTCAGCGATTCCCAGCAGGCGGCCGATTTTGTCGGCTATGGGGAATGACAGCCGCCATACATCCTCGATCATGCCATAAGGATCTGTGGTGACGATTTCAGCTGTCCGTTTGCGATAGCGGTCAAGTATGCGTTCGATGTATAATCCCGGAATTCCGGTGGAGTAAAGGAAGAGTAGCAGGCTGAGCGGATGTTTGAGCGCGAGGATGCTTTCCGATGCTTTTTCAAGCTTCGAATGTCCGAGGCCGGGGATGTCGGTTACCGATGCCGGATTGTCTGCCAGACGCGACACCACCTCCGGACCGTAGGTTTCCACGAGCCTGCGGGCATACACCGGTCCGATTCCGGAAACCATGTCTCCGCTGAGGAATGCTTCGACACCTCCGACAGTCACAGGCAGCTTATCTATATCCGTCACATTCATATAAATATAACATCCGCAGAACATACAAGTTTAGCAATTGCGGGAAAACTGACAAAACAGTTTTTCAGTTTTTATTTTCACAATTTGTGAAAATAAAAAACTATTATTATCTTTGCGCTGAAATATTTTTAAAATGGTCGTAACATTTGAACATATCTATCTTAAAGAACTGTTCGAGCAAGGACGAACGTCGAACAAAAAGCATAGATATCAACCGCAAGTAGTAAAAAAATATCAGCGCAGGGTAGAACAACTGCAGGCTGCTCCTTCTCCTGAAACATTATACCTGAAACATTATATCAGTTGAACGCGTTGCATTTCGAAGCACTGAAGGGTGATAAAGCAGGATTTTTCTCAGTACGTGTAAATGACCAATATCGTATAGAATTTTCGCTTACTACGGACACAGATAGGTCATTATTGACCATTTGTAATATTGTTGAACTTTCAAACCATTATGATTGATATGATAACACTTCCAGGAATAAATTTAGATATGATAGCAAATAATCTTACACCGCATGAACCTACGCATCCCGGAGAAATTTTGCGGGAGGAAATAGAATATAGGGGGATAAGCCAGACAAGACTGGCGAATGAGATAGGCTTGAAAGTTTCGCTTTTGAACGAACTTATCAACGGAAAAAGAGATTTTACGATTGAGTATGCACTTATGATTGAAGCGGCGCTCGGAATCGATGCGGATTTTTGGATCAATCTGCAGAACAATTACAACAAGGCAAGAGCAAAACGCGACAAGTCTTTGATGGCGCGGTTGGCTAATATCAGGCGTGTTGCCGCTGTGCTTTAACGGGTATTTTCGCACTACAATAAGTGAGAAGCCATGCGTATATGATAAAAACCGCGTCACATCACTGTGGCGCGGTCTCCAATCTTCTTACTTACCTTTTTCTTGCGGATTGGAAAAATATATTTTATTTTTCGGTAATTTCTTTCGGGAGAACGGGCATAGCACCGGGTTGTGTGCAAACGAAAGCCGAGGTCTCGACCGCTTTGCGATGGGCTTCCTCTACGCTTTTGCCCTTGAGGATGCTGGCGATGAACGCTGCCGTGAAGGAATCGCCGGCGCCGACTGTGTCGGCCACATCTACGTGAGGAGTGGGCTGGAAGGAAACCTTGCCGGGAGTGAACACATAGCTTCCGTTGATGCCGCATGTGAGAATGAGCATGCGGAGATTATATTTGCCTAACAGAATCCAGCATTTATCCTGAAGGTCGATGCCTGGATAGCCGAACATGCGGCTTACTGTTACAAGTTCTTCGTCGTTGATCTTGAGGATATTGCAACGCTCCATCGAGTTGCATAGGATTTCTTTGTTGTAGAAACCCTGGCGGAGATTTACGTCGAACACAACGAGGGTTTCGGGAGTCTGGGGCATGGCGTCCAGGAATCGGTTGATGGTGTTTCGGGACACCACGTTACGCTGTGCCAGCGATCCGAAGCATACAGCTTTTGTGCGCTCGGCGAGTTGTCCGAGACGGGCGGTATAGGGGATGTTGTCCCATGCCACGTTTTCCTTGATGTCATATTGGGGTATGCCGGCCTGGTCGATTTCGACCTGTACAGTTCCTGTGGGATAAGGTACGGTCTCGAGAATGGAGTTGAGGTTTCGTTCGTCGAATACCTGACGGATCTCAATGCCGTTGGGGTCATCGCCCACAGCGCTCACGGCGCATCCGGGCAGGCCGAACTGTGAAACATGATAGGCGAAATTGGCAGGTGCGCCGCCGATTTTCTTTCCTTCGGGCAGCACGTCCCATAGGGCTTCGCCCATGCCGACAACCATATCAGGTGATGTTGTATTGCTCATAATTATTCAGGAATTTTCGGGTTATGCTTTTTTGATTTTAAGTATAAAGTAGGCCAGATAGGCAACACCTACCGACATTACTGCCACGGCACCGGCCACGCCTACGGCATCCTGGGCGAAGCCCATGCAGAGAGGGAAAACCGTTCCGCCGAAAAGACCCATGATCATCAGACCGGAAACTTCGTTCTTTTCGTCGGGCTGACGGTTGAGCGCCTGTGCGAAGATTACGGAGAACACATTTGAGTTGCCGAATCCGATGAGCGCTATGGCTCCCAGGACAACAGCCTGCGAACTGCCCACAAAGAGTCCGGCCATGCCTAATGCCATGCAGATGACACTGAGGGCGAAGAACACCTTGGCAGACATGCGCGCCAATGCCCATGAGCCCAGCAGGCATCCGCCCGTGCGGAAGTAGAAGTAAATCTGAGTGCCGATCACGGCTTCCTCGACACTGAGTCCGAAGCGTTCGGAGAGAATCTGGGGCGCGAATGTGTTGGTACCCACGTCGATACCCACATGACACATGATGCCTACGAAGCAGAGTGCCACGAACGGAATGCCGAGCAGGCGCACGCATTCCAAGAAGCCGGTAACGCGGTCGGCTTTCTCTTCAGTGATGGGTGTGGCGCCGAGCATGGCGATGGAGAGAATTGACACGGCGGCGAACACCATGAACACCACGCGCCAACCGAGGCCGAGGGTAGGAATAGCGGCTGCGGCGCCCCAGGCCATCAGATAGGGGGCGAGAAGAGATGCCAGAGCCTTTACGAACTGGCCGAAGGTGAGGGTCGATGCAAGTCGTGAGGGCTGGATCAGACCAGATACGAGGGGGTTGAGGGAGGTCTGCATGACTGCGTTGCCTATGCCGAGCAGCGAGAATGCGATGAGCATGGTGTAATAACCGGTGCCTACGATGGGGATAAGGAGGGACACCAGGGTAAGGATGAGCGAGACCATTACGGTTTTTTTACGTCCGATGCGGTTCATGAGGATGCCGGTGGGCACCGCGAAAATCAGGAACCAGAAGAACACCAGCGACGGAATGAAGCCGGCCTGTGCGGCGTTCAGTCCGAGATCGACCTTCACGAAGTTGGTGGCAGAGCCTACCAGGTCGACAAAACCCATGGCAAAGAAGCACAGCATCACCGGAATAAAACGGGCCATGGAATTGCCGGGAGCCTGAGAGGGAATATTTTTCATGTGATATATTGCTTGAATTGGTGATTAGTCAACTGAGGGAAGCAGCGGATAGACGGTGAGGTTTTCGAGACGGGCTTTGCCGGAGCCTGCCGGAGTGCTGACGTTGAGATCGGTGTAGGGCGATTCGGGGAAAACCAGATTTGTCATGGAGAAATGTCCGTCGGCGGCGAAGGCCTCGATGCTCGAACGGTCGATGAACAGACGGACGGTGTAGATTCCTGTGCCGTTGTAGGCCGGAGCCACGGTCACGGCCGGGAAGTGTTCGCTGAAGTCGGTTATTCCGCTCGCTGTGCGGTCCATGGCGAAAGAGTCGGCCTTGGGGTCGAGGGTCATCACTACTTTCTCGCCGGCACGGTTGCTCAGTGTGATGTCGGCTTTCGTGGCGTTGCGCATGTCAAGGGTGAGGACTATTTCGCATATACCGCCATTCTCGGCGGGCAACGCATAGGTGCGTGAGCCGAGAGTGGCGCTTCCATGTTTGATGGGTTTTCCACGGAGAGCCTCTACTTCAGGCGAAGGTACTGAAGCTACGTATAGGCTGCCGTCGCTGTGACGGAAGAGGCTGACATCGCGCGGCAGCGTGTTTGCGCTGCGGTACTGCATGGTGGGAACCTCGTTGGCGTACTGCCAGTTGCTCATCCAGCCGATCAGTACCTTGCGATTGTCCGGAGCGTTCGAGAATGAGACGGCGGCATAGTTATCCTTGCCGTAGTCGAGCCATTTGGTGACTTCGGGAGCGTCGTCGCACACGAATGTCTTGCCGTCGAAGTCTCCCACGAAATATTGCACGGCGCTGCCCCCGAAAGGTCCGCCGGGATTGATGTTACAGATAAGAACCCATTTTGTGGTGTCGGTTCCCTGTACGGGGAGTTCCAGAAGGTCGGGACACTCCCACACGCCGTCCTGCGCGCCGAAGCCTTTGCCAAACGAACTTTCCAGCGTCCAGGTCTTGAGATGGGGAGATGTGAACACGAGCATCTCGTGGTCGAGCGCCGAAGCGAGCATCAGTACCCAGCGTCCCTGAGCCTCGTCCCAAAACATGTTGGGGTCACGGCTCTCGCGGGGATATGCAAGTACGGGGTTGCCCGCGAAGTGTGTGAATGTGTATCCGCCGTCGGTGCTGTATGCCAGCGATTGGGTCTGGCTGGCGTCGGCCGAGGTGAACATGGCTATCACGGCATCCTTGCCGAAGCCGGCCGTGTTGTCCTTGTCCACCACCGAACTGCCGCTGAACACCATGCCCAGCGCGTCCGGAGTCAGAACGGGTCCGTGATGGTCCCAGTGCATGAGATCCTTACTGGTCGAATGACCCCAGGAAAGGTTCTGCCATTTTGACCAGTAAGGATTCCACTGATAGCACAAATGCCATACACCGTCCTTGAAAAACATGCCGTTCGGGTCGTTCATCCATCCATAGAGGGGGGTGTGATGAAAGGCCGGACGGAACTTTTCGGTGTTGGCCGTGTCGAAAGAATCCGACACCGTGAGCTCTCGGCTCCAGACGGCATCGCTCTGTTCGCGGACATTGCTGCGCGAATTGTCGGAGCGGATGTCGAGCAGGACGCGGCTTCCGTCGGAATTCTGAAGGGCGTAGGGCACAAAATAATCCACTTTGCCGGTGGCGAGAGGCGCATTGACTACGTCGGCCAACAGGCCGTCACGCAGGACCCTTATCTGCGCCAGAGGGGCATTTTCTTGAATTGGTATGAGGAGGTACGTTGCCACTGTGTCAATTCTGACCAGCGAATTATTTGTGCCCAGATGCTGTATCTCGAGCGGAGCGGCTGCCGAGGCCGACAACGCCGAACAAGCTATTAATACTTTCACTATAGATTTCATGATATCAGAGAGTTTTTCAGATTAAGGTCGCTGTTCCGTCACGGTCAGCGGAACGACGGTGCAAAATTATCTCCCTCTAATAATATAAATGTACAACAATTGTTTCGTACCACCCTACAAATGCACCGATGAAACAAATTTTCCATGCAAAGAAACATCCGTTGCATAAACCGCGCGCCCGCGTTCCGTTCCCGAAACGCAGGCGCGCAGTGCCGTTCAGGTAGAAATTGTTAGTGTCAGTCGAGCATATCTTCCGGTTCGAGCGGAGTGTAAGGACCGTCTTTTACTTCGAATATCGTGGATGGTTCAATAATCTCGATGCCGTGCCACTGTCCTTTCGGAATCTGTACGCCATAATTGCCGATCATAGGATCTAACAAGAATCTTTCGGTCTGTCCTCCCATTTCGTTATAAAAGACAACAAACATTTTTCCGCGAAGTAGTATGTAAGTCTCGGCTGTGTGTCTGTGACGGTGAATGGGAAGTATGGTTCCGGGCAGCAATACATTCAGCAATCGCTGGGCTTTCGCGTCGAGGCTTTCATGGAAATTGTAATTCATCCTCAGTCTGGGGCTATTCTGGGCTTCGGATGCTACTTTATCTATAAGTTTATCGTCAATGATCATTGATGTCTGTTTTTAAGATACGCTATATGCAGATAGTAGTATTTCCTCATAAATATGAGATAGCAGCCGGCAAGGACTGCTATCGTTATGCCAAGGTATAGATAATGATTGATGGGGAGGTAAATCAATCCGGTAGAGATAATGAGTTGCAATGCCATATAAGAGGAGGCCACCACGGTATGCGGGATCTTCAGTTCGTTTGCCATAATCTGATATGCATGTTTGCGATGCGCTTCGCCGAGATTCTCGTGCAGTATGATTCTGTGGCAGATAGTCAGTACGGCATCAGCTCCGTAGACGGCGAGAAAGACAATATATGCGAAATCACCGGTTTTTAGAATGAGCTTTCCTAATGCGAACAAAAGAATAAAAGCGATTGAAATAGATCCGACATCGCCTGCGAAACATTTGGCCTTTTTACGGAAGTTGAAGAAGCAGAATACCATGAGGCTCAGAGCAACTATAAATAGATATTGCATAGAGATATAATTGTATCCGGTATTCAGGTATATCATAGGCAGGAGTACCGCGATGGAATAGCCTCCCGTAATTCCGTTGATGCCATCCATGAAATTGTAGGCGTTGACAATGCCTACGCATACAATCAGTGCGACAATCACTATCCACCAATCATGGGGATTTAGGATTCCGAGCTGATAGAACATCAGAAACATGGCAACGAATTGGGCTACCAGCCGGGTGCTGTCGGGAAGCGAGCGTATATCATCGATGAAGCTTACGCAACCTATAAGAGACAGTCCAAGAATGAACCATGAATATTCAAATCCTGAGAAAAACCAGAAAATCCACGCTCCTAAAAGAAAAATAATACCCCCACCACGGAGCGTGACGGAGGTATGGGATGAACGAAGATTGGGCTTATCGATAATATTGAATTTATCGGCGATGCGGAAATATGCTAATTCAAGTAAAATCAGCAGCGCAAAAATGATGGCATATATCATGTTCTATGAGGTTTGGAAGCTGTTGATGGTTTTGACAAGTCCATCGCATGCATTTATCGGCATGTGCTCAATGCCGATGGCTGATTTCAATTTTTTATTAGAAACCACATAGTTTTCAGTAAGCTTGTCAAGACGGAAAGTATTTAAAGGAAGATGCAGTAGATCTCCTGAGCGTGCTATCAAAGTGATGAGGCTTTTGGGAAGCTTCCAAATCATCGCCTTTTTATTCATGGCGGTACACATCACTTCTATGAGTTCGTTGGTTGATAATGATTCGTCATCGGCCATATTATATATACCGCTATCAACGTGCCGGGAAAGAAGGCGTTCAATAACGAATGTGAGATTGTCTATTGAGGTGAAGGTACGTCTGTTATCAAACGCTCCCAAGGGCCAAGGCAAGCCTTTTTTCACGAACCCGTACAGGAGGTTCAGATTTCCTTTGTTGCCCGGGCCGTGAATCATGCACGGTCGCAGGATGATTACTTGACGTCCGTCGTAAGCACCAGGATCGTTTTCGAGCTGGTTTAATATATATTCTTCCGCCTTTACCTTACTTTCACCATAAGGCCCTACCGGCGAGGGAATAACATCTTCGGTAAGCACATCACCGGTCACCTTGTTAACCGCGGCTTTGACTGAGCTGAAGAAAATAAACTTCTTTATTTCGGGATGTGCTGTAAAATAGTCGAAAATCTTCTTGGTCAGGTCAGTGTTAACCTTAAAATAGATGTCAGCTGAAGATTTATTTTTTGTATCGTGAGCCTTTCCCGCCAGATGTATTATGGCATCGACGGCCGGAATGTTCCCGTTATCCAAGTCATCCCATGAGTAAGTGGCGAGCACACCCTCTTTATCAGGTGAGACGATATCAAGTCCGTAAATACCAAAATTCTTATTGAGGGCTTCAACAAGATTTGACCCGACAAAGCCATGAATGCCGGAGATTAAAATATTTCTCATTTGACGCTTCAATAATTTTTAGGAAAATAGATCATCAACTAATCCTGATACCGAATACTTATATAATATTTGGGCCGGGACGGGCTGAAAGGGGGAATCCAAAAACTCCTGAGGTATATTAGGTGCCTCAATGTCTACAATCAGAATGTTATTAGGATTGTAGAAATCATAATTTTGTACCTCCTTATTGGTCGTAATATATTTTAGACCAGACGCCATAGCTTCATACGCACGTGTGGATAGGCTCTTTTGAGACGTGTAATTAATATCAAAAATTGCCTTTGACTTCTCCAGGAGTTTAATCGTGTCCTGTACTGAAATGGGATTAAATTTTACTTCGGAGAATTTAATATATGGATATTTAAGGATGAGATCTTTAAGATAGACAAGGATACTTGGAACATATAAATATGTGAATAAAGAACGACCAATACTATTGAAGTATGTCTTAATGTTCTTTATTATTATATGACGATTACTATGTAATGTCCCAATAAAAACTACATCATTTATTTTTGTTGTTTTATTATTAATAATGGTATATTCCGGGACAAAAAATGTTGGTCGGAATATCAATCCCTTATTATTTGATACATCATCAGGGTCAAAAGAGTATGCTTTATCTGCGTAAGGAATATTATCCCTAAGATCTGCACAACCTAAAATATCCCAGAAAAATAGAATAATCTTTGCGGATGGGAAAGACGAACGTAATAAACCGATAGATGAAGGGGTAAAAGCCTCACCTCTACAAATCAAAATATAATCGAATGCTTCATCCTTATGTCGACGAATTATACTATTGCAATAATAGTTAAAAATTTGAGGAAGTTTCTTCTTAAAAAGTCTAATAACAATTTTCATTAGAGAATTCTGAGAAGGACGTTCGTCATAACTGTAAACTATAGCTTCGCGTTTTACAAGTTCTTGAACGATTGCTTCTCCATAATGTTTGGTCGCCCCATAAGGCGAGAAAACAAGAATCTTCTTATTCTTGAGATCCACTATTCAGATTTTATAATGAGGGTATAAGGTATGATGCTTTGATACCCATTCAGACATATCCTTAATCTGGGTCTCGTAGTCGGATATGATAAAGGGTAGATCGGTTCGTTCACTTCTCAGAGACTTATCTAATTTCAATTTATCATCGGGAATGATATTAAGCTCGTTATTCTTGAAATATTTATTAAATAGAGTCAGCAACTCAAACTTGCTGATACTGGTATTATTTACTAAATTAATCAATCCGGAAATCTCGACATTGATAGCCTTTTCCATCGCTCTGGCTAGTGTGAGTGTCGTGACTCCCGTCCAAATAGCTCCGGTAAACCCTTTTACAGTACCATGCTGTTGCATAAGCCAATTAAATAAGCCGATACCGTTTGTTTTAATGTCCGGTCCGATAATAGAATTTCGGAAGGTTAAATCTTTTGAATTATTAAGCTCACCCAAAGCCTTTGTTTTATCATACCATGACAGTCCGTTTGGTATTGATTGTTCTGTGTATGGGCCGTCATTTCCGGCGAAAACACAGTCAGTGGACATTTGAAAAATTCTAGTGGACGTATTTTGAGTAATTCTTTCTAGAAAATGGGGAAGGTAACTGTTCAGTAAAATTGCCTGCTCCTTATTAGTATCTGCAAATTGGTTCAAAACCCCGATACAGTTTATCACAACATCATAATTATTTGAACTTATGATTTGTTGAATGAGTCCCAAATTACCTGCATCACCAATAATTGTGTTGTGCAATATATTGGATTTCTGACGTGCAAATCCGGTAACCTCGAAACTCTTTTCCTGAAGATATAGGCTTATTAAATGCCCGGCCATGCCGTTGCACCCAAGCACCAGGATTTTCTTTTTCATTCTGATCGTATTTCAGATGTTTTTGATTTAGGCTGTAAGCCCAGGTCCTCTTTGATAAAGTTCAATTTCTTCAAAAGTTCTTTCATTCCTGTCACATCCAAACGCTGAGTATTATGACTGTGATACTCTTCTGTTTTGTCTATTTCAGGATTGCCGCTTTCGACTTTATCATAATTCAGATCGCGTCCGTCGCAGGGGATTCGATAGTATTCCCCACAGTCAATAGCTCGAGCCATTTCTTCACGTGTGACCAGAGTTTCATATAGTTTTTCACCATGACGGGTACCTATGACTTTTATTTGAGTCTTGCCATATTCAGGATTTATCTCACTATAAGTCTCAATCAGCGCCTTCGCCAAGGTATCCAGAGAAGCGGCCGGGGCTTTCTGAACAAAAAGGTCACCGTTATGGCCATGTTCAAAAGCGTAAATCACCAAGTCTACAGCATCATTCAGAGTCATCATGAAACGGGTCATCGACGGATCCGTAATAGTTATATCGTGGCCATTCAAAATTTGTTCTACCCAGAGGGGGATGACACTTCCGCGCGAGGCCATTACATTGCCATATCTGGTGCAACAAATCGTTGTTGCAGCATTATCGCCCAACTGTCTACCCTTTGCGGTAGCAACTTTTTCCATCATTGCTTTACTTATTCCCATGGCATTTATAGGATATGCAGCTTTATCCGTAGAAAGAACCACGATGTTTTTTACGCCATGTTCGATGGCGGATTCGAGGACATTATTGGTGCCGATTACATTCGTTTCGACAGCTTGCATCGGAAAGAATTCACAACTGGGAACTTGTTTTAGGGCTGCTGCTGAGAAAATATAATCCACCCCCCCTCTCATCACCATATCAACACTTTGGCGATCACGAACGTCGCCGATGTAGAATTTTACTTTATCGGCAATTTCTTTAGGATACCGTTCCTGGAGATGATGTCGCATGTCATCCTGTTTTTTTTCATCTCTACTGAATATACGGATTTCCCGTATGTCAGATTCAAGAAATCGTTTGAGCACCATGTTCCCGAACGAACCGGTTCCACCGGTTATCAGCAGAACTTTATCTTTAAAAATTGACATAATAATGATTATTATTTTAACAATCGCTTGATTACGTTTGTTAAAAGATTAAGTCTAATAAGAAATTTTTCTTTAAGAGAATAAGGGCTCTTAGATGAAGTGCATGAAGCATTACATCCATGCCTTCTGTATTGAATACCCTTAAAGGTTATGAATTTTACATTGGATTTAATTGCAATTATGGAGGCGACCCACCCCTCCTGATAGCATTTAAGGTCAGATGGGTAAGGTAAGACATATTTCAATGTCCGTCGGTTAATCGCCATTCGACACGACATATATGATGTTTTCCATAGGTTTTTCAGGAAATTTCCTGAAGGAATTTTATTTATATAAAAACTATTGGCAATAACTTCGCCCTCTCCGTTAATTGTGATTCCATCATGAAAAACACAGTCACATTCTTTCAGAGCCTCAACACAAGCTTTTACCTTTCCATCTATCCATATATCATCCTGATCACTGAAGAAAATCATGTCCCCCATTGTGTGTTTCAAAGCATTTTCAAAATTGTGGTTCACGCCAGAGTTTCCCTCATTATGAAAGAGCTTTATACGATCATCATCAAATGAAGTGATTATCTCTAAAGTGTTGTCGGTAGAGCCATCATCAGAGATGATTAACTCATCACACTCGCCGAGTTGAGCAAGTATGCTTTCAATCTGTTCACGGAGAAATCGTTCTCCGTTATATGTGGCCATGCAGACTGAAATCATAGAATATAATTTTTAAGGTAAATCGAAAGTGGGCGAGTTGACTTACAATGAAAGATAAGGCTTGCTAGCCGTTTGATGACAAGCGCATTGATCATTGTTTTATCAAAAAAAGTTCGGGATTCGAAATGTCTTACAGATTGGCAGAATAATTTGAAACGGTTTAGTTTCTGGCTTATAGTCTGAACTTGATTACTGAATTCCTGATGTGCCACAGAATCAATACAAATGGCCTTATTATATAATTTCCCGAATCTGACTAAAAAATTGAAATCGGAGTAATCAAGAAATACATCTTCATTGTATCCACCCGCCTTGAGAAAAGCATTTACATTGATAAACATTCCGCTATTTATGATTGCCGTTTTACGGATATCCAGCCAAGTCTCTTCAATGAAACCGATATTCTCTAATTTTGTAAAATAATTATTTAGCGGAACCGGTGACATGAGTTTATCACCTGCAACTATGAAGGGGCAAAATAGTTTAATGTCAGGGTGGCGGCGTGATGCCTTTTTTAATTTATCAATAATATCATCATCAAAGCGGGTATCTTGATCAGCAAGCAAGATCCAATCATAACCATTCTTTTTCGCATATTCTGCAGCAACATTGTATGCTTTACTTAAACCGGGATTATCCGGGAAGCTGATGTAATCGACCGAATTGATCGCAGTTTTATTTCCACTCTCTGGTGAGTTGTCAATTATTAAGATATCCTGCTTAAGGCTATTGAAGAGGTTGTATGATCGTGATTCGCCAACCGCTTGTTTATATATTACAATGACAATTAAGATTCTGATATCATCCATATTAAGGCTTAATCAATTCTCCATAAATCACACGGATATACATGAAGCCGGTCGCTATGACTAAAAGTGTCATTCGTGCGAGATATTGTGGTTTTATTATGTATAATAATAATGGAAAAAGGAGGATATCGACAATACCCAGAAGTTCTTGTGAGCGCAGTGCAAAGGTCAGGTTTGTTGAAAATGCAAATAAAAGAATGATCGATAACAACATTATTTTAGTGTAGAGTATTGCAAATCGATTGTGAAGATAAATTTTTCGGATGTTATAAGCCAGAAATATTGTCAAGCATAGCTTTACAATAAGCATCACACTAAAAATATTTGTGTTTGTCTCGCTGGCAGCCTGAAGAATCAGGTACGCGGAATATTTCGCCTGTATTGCAGGAATGGGTATAAGGCTTATAACCCACATTGCATCAAAACCCAATATTGCTATTATCATGAAGAATGTGACAAGACCCGCCCATAACTTAAAATTGAATTTTTTACCGTTCAGAAACCACAATGGCACCATCATTAAGGCGGAATAATGAAAAAGAGAAGCAACTAAGCAGATGAACGCGTATGTGCGCAGATCTTTGCGGTATAGACTTGGAATGGATAGTAGCAGCAGCCCATTAGCGACTCCGGCGCGTATCTGGGTCAATTCCTGTAGAGGGAATAAATCTGCAAACCATATAAGTAGTGAGAGAATAATAAAGTTGCTTTGCTTGAATATAGCCCAACCTTTTATCCAACATGAAATGAGACCATAAATAAAGAATAATAGCACATAATCATTTGGTGAAATGAAGTTTACGATCGATACTATTAATTTAAATGTTGGTTCATTGGAATCCTCACCCATCCCGGTTAATGAAATGAGGTAAGCATAGGTGTCCTTTACTTTGGTTATATCCTTAAAGCCTATAAGGATGACAAATAAAATGAGATTAAAAACCAGGATACCCGTTAAGGTTCTTCTGTCTTTAATTTTAAGCATGGACAGAAGAAATAGTTCCATAAAAATGATTAAGAAGCTAAATAGCATGAATACTACCGGAACTATTTATAGTATTGAAAGAAGTCAATTATCTGCTTACTTTAATATCTGGGTCCACCTGTTGGCAATGACGGACGGTTGAAAATCCTGGCCTCTTTTCAATGCGTTTTGCCTCAAATCGGATCTTTGCTCTTCTGTCATCTTAAGAAATATACCAATTCCATCTATAATAGAGCCTTCGTCACATAAGATTCCGTTATGGAGATTGGCAATTATCTCTCTTGGTCCGACATGATTTATCGCGATAGGTATGCATCCGTACGCCATAGCTTCAAAAATTGTCATTCCGAATAGCTCTTCACCGCCCGATGTTTTTTTTGAATTCAATAGCAGTACATCATGACTGAGGTAATAAGTAATTAGTTCCTCAAAGTTATTTATAGCCCCATTATATATGATGTTCTTACACCTGGCGGCGTAAGATTCTATCATTCTTCTTTCTTTACCATCACCGATTATAGTAAATGAAAGATTTGGATTCCTTTGGAAGAATTCGCATAATTCAAGCAATCCTTTTTCCGGCGATAATCGGCCTACATATAAGAATGAATTTTTTCGGCGTTCAATATCCGATCTTTTAATCTCAAATGGCATTGCATGATTTACTACGCTTATTTTTTCATCGGTGGAGTAACCGTTATTAATTAATGAGTCTTTGGAGGCCTCTGAAACAGCGAATACATGGCGAACGGTTTCAGTAATAAACTTTTTCCAAAAATTCTGATATTTAATACTTTTGGTAGGACATGGCATCCGAGAGCCATCCCAAAAAGCATGGGACGTGTGATAGTATACCACATGTCGAGAGAGAAAAAAGTTTAACCAGCGTAGATTCTTGTCATAGGGTGCAATTCCTAATACAATCTTCTTTTTTCTTCCTACAAGGAGTCCGAGTAAAAAGACAATATTGCGGAATAGCACAAAATTACGCCCTTTGATGAGATCGATAGCTTGTCTGAAAATGTTATATTCGAAATATTTTAGTGTTATTCCGTTCTTTCTCAATAGGTATTCTAATCCTATATAATGGGAAGGCATGGGGCCAGCCCTGAGAACTACAACAGGTTGTGTGATATCAGAGTCTGCCATCAACTTGTTCTATCGGGAGTGTGGATTTTACGTCGTAGACTACTCCGGCATCGGGGTCGGAGAGAAGGGAGCGTACGTCGGTGTTCTGGAATTCTTTATGGGCAACGGCATGAATCACGGCATCGTAGCGTTTCTTTAGATCTTCGAGATCGCCGGCAACGATTTTAAGTCCGTATTCCTTGTTGACATGGTCGGAGTCGGCCCAGGGGTCGTAAATGTCTATGTTGGGGGTGTATTCTTCCAGGGTGTGGTAGATGTCAACTACTTTGGTGTTGCGGATATCGGGACAGTTTTCCTTGAAAGTAATGCCGAGAATGAGGATTTTGGCGTCTTTTACCATAATTCCTTTTTTATTCATCAGCTTAATAGTTTGATTGGCCACATAAGCACCCATACCGTCGTTTAGGCGTCGGGCTGAGAACATCACGCGGGGCAGCACTCCGTAAACCTGTGCTTTCTGGATCAGGTAATAGGGGTCGACAGATATGCAGTGCCCCCCGACAAGTCCGGGGGAGAGTTTAATGAAGTTCCATTTGGAGGATGCGGCTTCGATTACGTCTTTAGTGTCAATACCCATCGCATTGAAGATTTTGGCAAGTTCGTTCATGAAGGCTATATTGACATCACGCTGTGAGTTTTCGATGATCTTCGATGCTTCTGCAACTTTTATCGAGGGAGCTTTGTGGGTGCCGTTGATGAGTACGGAATTGTACACGTTGTCGACAATATCGGCGGTCTCGGGAGTGGAACCGGAAGTCACTTTCTTGATTTTTTCTACTGTGTGGAGTTTGTCGCCGGGATTGATTCGTTCCGGAGAGTAACCGGCGAAGAAATCTTCATTAAGTTTAAGTCCGCTGACTTTCTCAACCACCGGGATGCATTCTTCTTCAGTCACACCGGGATAAACTGTGGATTCATAAACTACGATATCTCCGGGCTTTATAACCTTTCCGACGGTTTCGCTTGCGCCCCATAGGGGTTTGAGATCGGGGCGGTTATTACTGTCTACCGGGGTTGGAACTGCTACAACATAGAAATTGCAGTCGCGGATCTCATCAATATCCGTGGTGCAGCGGAAGCTGTGGTTGTCAATGGCGTCCTTGAGCAGCTCGTCGCTCACTTCAAGTGTAGCGTCATGGCCATTGTTGAGGGCATCCACGCGACTTTGATTCATGTCAAAGCCTATTGTCGGGTATTTTGTAGAGAATAATCGGGCAAGGGGCAGACCAACGTAACCGAGTCCGATCACACAGATTTTAATTTGATTCATATCGTATTTTTATCTTTATTCGTATGGTGTTATATGCGCGTTCAAGTGAAGGGTATATTCGGTTCCATATCATTATCCTGAATTGATCGATCAGAACAGCCGCGAAGAAAGTCGCCATCAGAATTCCGGTTATGATAACAATGACGAAAATTCCGTCGAACTGTTCGTAAACATTCATTATCAGATGCCGATATATGAAGTCGAAGACAAAAAAGCAAGGGAATAGATATACTGCGAATGTTGACCGGGATACTCTGTTTATAAAGTGGGATTGCGGTATGCTTGCGTTGCGGAATGCCATAAACAGGCTGACGCTTCCTATAATAACCAGAGGATTGATGTATGAGACCATCAGTCCCGGGATAAAATTGAGCGAATACCTACATCCGAAATATGCACAACAGGTGGCGCATAAAACTACGGTTAGAAATATCCCACTCCATTTAATGTTATGGCTATCAGAGCTATATGTTCTAATATATCGTGCGATGAGGTATAAACCGATGAAAGAAAAGAGCGAATAACCCTGCTGGATCCAGCCGACTGCGCCGGACAATCCGAATAGGAACGTAAAAGTATAAATAAGTATTACTGTAGAACCTAATTCAAATTTGGACGTTTTCTCGACGTATGAGTTGAGAATAGGCGCAATGATGTAAAGGGCGATGTATGCCTTGATAAACCAATCTCCGTGGGAAAGCAGAAATATACGGAGAAAAGATTGCATGCTGAACGATACCAGGTCGGTTGCCAGTCCGATTATGTATGTACCGGCGAAGAAGAATAGTATCTGAAATATCAGATTGGAAAAACTTTTGAATTTAGGTCTGATACCGAAATATCCTGAAATCAGAATGAATATGTTCGGTCCTACCACTGTGAGCTGTTCTATCAGGATACGAACGAACGTAGACCCCGGTCGAGTGATTGCATCATTCGCTGTCGGCATCCCCAGCAGCCAATAATCGGCGTGGACGGAGATGATCATAAACATGGCCGTCAAACGGAGTATTTCAATACTTGTATTTCGTTGGTTAGCCATTGATAGTGGTTCAGTGATTCAGGATATAATTCTGAAGTTGGTCATAAATTCGCAGCATTGCGTTCTTGTTCCACTTTTTCGATAGCAGCTTGTTTTTTAAATCCCGGTTATACTCCGCATCTTCTTTTGACAAAGGAAGGCTCAGGCCCTCTCGGGTTAGGTCTTCTTCGATAGTAAAAACAATGTATCCTTTGTCGCGAAGGTATCTGTATAAGATGGAATCTTTGAACAGGAATATTTTAGCACCCATATCCAGGGCAAGATGAATATTTCCCATAGCTTGCTGTCGCATGGTTCCGATTATTACAAAACCACAAGACCTTATATATTCCGTGTAGACTTCTTTCTCTAAAAAGGTTACCAAAGGAGCAAATTGCTCGCCGAACAGTTTATCACCATGCTGACAAACTGTATTGGTATAAATTGGTGACCCACCATAATTCAACGGGACTATGATTTTAGAGGAATCTATTCCGCGTTCTTTCAGGATATTCAGGATATCGATATGATTGTTAGTCGGATTCGCTGAATTTCCTAAAAGAATATTTATACCGCTTGAAGATATGTGCTTCGCGTTATTGGATAATGGACTATAGACATATACGGATTCCTCGGCCTTAAAATCAGGTATATTCTTCATTAATTTATATTCCATGTCAATGATACCTGAAAAGAAATTTATCCTTTTCAGAGCCTTCTCTACATTACGGACCTGAGATGTCTTTATTATTTTGTGCGATAAAAGATAATCTCTTAATAGGGCTAATTTATTTTTTATTGGACCGCGTCTTTGAGCGTTCGTCAAGTCCACAGCAATCTTTGTATGTGGCAGGTAAAGTTTGTCAAGCTTTATAAGTGGGGTGCCAGTAGGATTCTCATAGATATCATATCCCCATGCAAGCCACAGAATCGGGATATTCTGTTTTATCTTAGGGATAATTTTCAGAGGGATGGAGTATAAAGAATGAAGGATTATAGCGTCAATAGCATAGGTGTCAATATACCGGATTATTTCATTCGGGTATAGAATATCAATTCGAGATCCAGTCTTTATATATTTAAATTCGTAAGACTCCTTAGAGCCAGCGGGATTTATGACGAGCGCAAAACGATTCGAGACATTATCCCCGACGGAATCGTGATTGATGATTGCTAAGTCTAAAAATTTGTCGTCAGTAACAAAATTCAGAATATTCATATGTCCGTTATGAAACCTCCTTTTTAATAGGATTCAAGCTATATTCATAGATTCTGATCTATACCTTGTGTCGTAGTGTCTTGGGAGTGACTAATTGATTTTCAATACGCATCCTCCCCATGAATATCCGACGCCGAAACCGCAAACAAGAACATTGCCTGAGAGTTGTCCGTCGTTTCTGGCATCCGCCAGGGCTATCGGGATGCTGTTGCTTACTGTATTCCCGATCATCGACATGTTGACATAAAATTTTTCGGGAGCGATTTTTATTTTCTTTCTGAGGAAATTGAGCATGTAGCTGTTGGCCTGATGGAAAACGAAAAGGTCTATCTGGTCTTGTGAGAGGTGATTCTTTTCGAGAGTCAGTTTGATTACCACAGGCACATTCTTCTGTGTGAAAGTAAATATCTCAGCTCCGTTCATGAACAGATAGTCGGACGACCGGGGATTTCCATTTTCATCGAAACTTAAGTCATTGACTTTTTCGGGGCATCTTGAGCATCCTGATTTAACTATGAGGTTTTCTGCACCAGCACCGTTTGTGCCCAAAGCGAACTCACCTATTTCTGCAAAACCGTCAGTGGAGATTATGGTGGCTGTGGCTGCATCACCGAAAATCGTTCGGTTTCCTTTGTCTCGCGGATGAAGATATTTGTTATAGGTTTCCGCAGTCAAAAATAACACATTCCGGGCTATACTGCTTTGAATCAACCCTTTCGCAATCGCCAGACCATAAATATACCCTGAGCAGCCTAAATTGAAGTCAAACGCGCCGCAAGAGGTCGGAATGTCGAGCCGGTCTTGAATAATGCACGCAGAGGAGGGCAGGAGGTAGTCAGGACTCTGGGTGCATAGGATGACAAAGTCAATGTTTTCGCGTTGGATTTCAGGATGATCTTCAAAAAGTTTCTCAGCAGCTTTTATCGCTAAATCAGTTGCGGTTTCCGAATCTGCGGCAACATGACGTTGCGATACCCCAACCTTGTCAGCGATCTTTTCCACAGTCCATTCGGGAAAATCGGCCACCAATTCTTCGTTGGTTACGATACGTTCCGGAAGATAATATGAGATTGCTTTGATATATGGTTTCATCATTACGATTTTAAAGTGAATTCGCCTCCACCGGTGATGTCGATACAGCTGCCTGTCATCCAACTGCTGGCGTCAGACAGTAAATATACGGCAAGGTTAGCGACATCTTCCGGCTGTCCGTAGCGTTTGAGAGGATACTTGAGTTCTTCTTCGTGATAATCCACTCCGTTCATTTCCGCATCGCGTTTTACCAATTCAGTCCACACCATTGCAGGACATATACAATTTACCCTTATCAGTTGATTGGCCACCTCGAGTCCGAGAACTTTGGCATAGGCTATCAGCGCGCCCTTCGAGGCGGCATAAATACCGTTTCCTACTGTCGGAGCGAATGGAGCTCTGGAAGCGATGAAAACTACTGATGAGGCTTGTTTGAGCTTTTTCTTCTTAAGCAAAGCTTTCTGGAGCAGGACCGGTGCTTCGAAATTTGTCCGCATGACTTTGGAGATGTCTTTCTCTTTCACCATCTTAAGGAGCGAGCGGTCGCCCACGCCGGCGCAATGAACAACTCCGTTTATCTCAGGCAGTTTTGCAACCAGCGTGTCAATCTGGTCGGAATCGGAAAGGTCTGCTGCGAGCTGCATGTTGCAGTCACCCTCAAGTTGTAAGAATGTGTCCTGAAGCCTTTCGGCATTGCGGCCCGTTATTATCACCGCGGCGCCCATTTTTGAGCAAACGATGGCCACGGCCCGTCCGATTCCGGATGAAGCCCCGGTCACAAGTATTGTCTTATCCTTCAGGCTGAATGGATTGAAAGGCTCGCTCATAATTCTATTAATTCAGGAACTTTTATTCTGTCAGTTTCAGAAAAACTTATTATTTGTTATTAAGAAGCTCGAAGAGATCTGCGATTGTCTCGGCCTTGCGCATTTCGTTTCCCGAGAGTTCGACATCGAATTCTTCGTCTGCAAGAGCTATTACGCCGAGTGCGCTGAGAGAGGACCATTCTTCGAGTTCGCGGAATTTAGTTTCCGGCTTGAGAGCCGATGCATCAGTATCGTCGAAAATTTCGGCGAATTTTTCAATAAATTCGTTGATTTCCATGTTTTTGATGATCAATTTATAATATTAATTTTTTTGCCGGGTTACCATATACAGTTGAGTTCTCCTGTACGTTTCTGATGACAACTGCTCCTGCTCCCACGGTACTGTTTCTTCTGACTACCTTATGTGGGTGAATAATTGCCCCGGTATGTAATGTTACTTCATCTTCGACTACAACAAAACCACCCATGAAGGAGTAAGTATTAAAATGGCAACCATTACCGATTTTCACGTCATGGCCAACTACTGAAAACGGCTGGAATGTGTTGTAATCGCCCACCTCTACATCGCAGGAAATACGTACATAGGCACATACGATACATCCCTTGCCGATGGTGGTATTTGGTGAGATATATGCATCTTTATGTATCAGTGAATAAAAGTTTGCGCCTTTCGAATTAAGGATATCGATATATTTCTTTTTATACTTCACATCGCCTAATGCTACAATGAATACGTCGTTCTCCTTAGGTTCATATGCTTCAACGCTTGAGATAACGCTTGGATATCCTTTATAGTCATCCAGTGCAGATGCATTATCATCAAGAAACCCCGCTATTTTATATTCAGTTTGAAAACCGATTGATTCTTTAGCAAGATAAAAGATCTCTCTGCCGAATCCACGAGCTCCTACTATGTAAAGGTTCTTCATTTTCTCACAAGCTCGATAACCCGCAGAATATCGTTTTCCGATAGGTCATGGTGCATCGGAAGGCATATCACTTCGTTTGCCATGCGGGTAGCCACAGGAAGATTGGCCGGGTTCGCCGATGGTAGTCCGCGGTAAGTGGAGAATTCAGATATTAGGGGATAAAAATACCTTCTGCCGAGGACGTTATGTTCGCGCATTTTGAAGTATAGATCATCACGGCTAATACCATACTTGTTCGCGTCGATAAAAATCGGGAAATATGAGTAGTTGTAAGTTACGTCGGGTCGTTCGTTGAACAGTCTTATTCCATTGACACCTTCCAGAGCTCCCCTATATTTATCGGCAACTTTGTGACGGGCTTTGATTGCGGAGTCGACATGTTTTAGATTGAGCAATCCATAGGCGGCACGTACTTCATCCATCTTTGAGTTGATACCCGGTGCGACGACTTCCGTTTCGCCGGCGAAGCCGAAATTCTTCAGATAATCAATGCGCTGTTTAGTTTTGGCATCATGACATACAAGTGCTCCACCTTCCACAGTATTGTAAGTTTTTGTCGCGTGGAACGATAGCGTGGATATGTCACCAGCCTTGAGTATTGACTGTCCGTTCACCTTGACGCCGAATGCATGAGCGGCATCATATATCACTTTAAGGCCGTATTTATCGGCTATCGCCTGAATAGCGTCTGTATCACAAGGATTGCCATATACATGAACCGGCATAATTGCGGTTGTCTTAGGCGTGATAGCCGCCTCAATCTTATTGGGATCAAGATTTCCGGTTGCGGGATCAATGTCCACAAATACTGGTTTAATCCCGTTCCACCATAAGGAATGTGTCGTAGCGACGAAGCTGTAGGGAGTTGTAATTACTTCGCCGGTTATCCTTAACGCCTGAAGAGCCGTGATAAGAGGGAGAGTGCCGTTTGTGAACACACTGATATAATCAACTCCCAGATATTTGCATAATTCTTTCTCCAGCTCCTGATGATATTCTCCGTTATTGGTAATCCATTTCTTTTCCCAAATTTGTTTAAGATACGGAATGAATTCTTCCAACGGGGGTAATAATGGTGATGTGACTGTAATTTGTTTCTTATCGTTCATAGATAGAAATGCTATTCATTTTATGCCTGATACGGCTTAAGGCTTTTGTAAAATACGTTATCATTGTTGGTTCAAGAAACCGTCCTCTGAACCAATCGATTCCGGCACAAACGAAGAAAATTATCAACGAAGTACTCAAAGCATATGCGACATTCCAGAGAGCAGAAAAGCCAAAGTGACCTATACAGTCAACCGTCTCTTTCCAAAGCCATTGTCTCATGGCATTGGAATTGGCGTGTATTAGCAAAACTCCGAACGTAGCTGAACCAAGCGCGTTGATGAATCTTGAGTGTGGAATTCGGAGATCCTTGAAATACATGAAAGAGGTGATGGCCGGTAATATGGCTAATAATTTGTTGGAGTCAATAATAAAAAAGTACGGACGGTAAGAAGTTGTGTATCCAATCTTATACAGATACTCCATCAGAAAGACGCTCAGGCTTCCGAAGATTATTAATACAATGGTCGCCAGTCCCCACATCCTATGGGAAATCCGACCTGATAAACCATACAGGCGTATATAGGATCCGATTAGATAAACGACTATAAACCAATTGAAATAATTGAATGTCAAGTAGAATTTGGGGATAGACGGCAGTATAATGTAGATCGTGGATAAAAAAACTATCAGTGTTAAATGAGTTTTCCGGGAGAGCTGAGAGAGGAATATATTTATGAAAGGAATAAACAGATAAAATACCAGAAAACAACTGACAAAATCAGTAGTGAGACCATGTACAGGTATAAAGATCCGTATGAAGCCGTTCAATCCCATCTGTTCGTGACCGGTAAAACAGAAGATGGTATATATTATCACTGAATAAAAAGTGATTTGCAGGTATAATTTCACCAATTTATCCACTGACATTTTAGATTTACACATGTAATAGCCTGTAATCATTACAAAGCAATTGATTCCAACTTTTCCCCACCCTCCGAGAATAAGCATAGAGGTGGTAGATATGGATTGAGGGGTATTCTGAATAATTTGAAAAAGGCCGGAATTAACAACGTAGTGATGCACTATAATAAGAATCATCACTATTATACGATATAATTCTAAATTAGAATTTCTTGATTTCTTTTCCGGGGGGGGTAAACATCTTATATATTTTGAATTATTAACCCTGTTTGATTAATAACCGTAATTCATGAAGGTCTTTTGATCTTGTCATGCGGGTGATAATCAAGAAGTACAGAATCCCTGTAATAACACCAACTGAAAGTTTCAATATTTCATTCGGCATAAAGGCAGACACTCCCCAAACCAGAAATCCCATCGATGTAGCATAGATCAATGCCGGCAACAGATCCGAGAGTTGTTGTAAGAAACCGAGATGTATCAGTTTTTCGGTATAATGAGTATTGATTATAAGCGATATTATTGAACTGGCGACCAACCCCCAGCACATCGGCACTAATCCGAAAGGTATGGTGACGCATAAGATAACAACACCGATACATTTTTTAATGACTTCCAGCTTTAGAAACAGGTCGCTTCGCCCCTTTACTTGAAGAAGATTTAGATTTATTGCGTGAATAGGATACCACATCATGGCTAAACAAAGAATTTGAAGCAGGGGTGCGCTGAAAGCCCACTTTTCTTTGAGAGTCACAAGGATGAAAGGATGCGCGAGAGCCGCAAGTCCAAGCATAAGAGGAAAAACAATAAATGCTGAGAGACGATAGAAGCGTCTGTAAACGGACTTCAATCTTTCGTCATCGTTCTGTATAGTGCAGAGTACAGGAAATGTAACGCGTTGAAGAATTCCTGTTATATTTGAAGACGGAAAAGTCGCAAATTGATCGGCTCTTGTATAATATCCTAAATCAGAAGCTTTAAATACCTTACCTATGACTATCAAATAAATGTTGCGATAAACGGTGTCGATTATACCTGATATGGCCAATTTTGATCCGAAAGAAAAAAGTTCTTTAAATGAATTCCATGAATATATAAATTTCGGACGCCAGGATGAAAGTATCCAAAGAGCAATGACATTGATCAAGAGATTGGAGAGTTGGTACCATACGATAGCCCATACACCAGATCCTTCATAGGCCATTATTATGCCTATGGCACCGGAAAATATTACTGCAGTAAAAGATGCTTTCGCCTGAGTTTTAAAATCAATTTTTATTGTCAACAATGCCCGTTGAACAACAACGAAAGAATTTATTAAAACACTCAGTGAAATAAGGCGCATAAGTACAACCAGTTGAGGCTCATTATAGAATCGGGCTATAAGCGGTGCACATAGATAAAGTACCAGATATAGAACTCCACCGATTACGATATTAAAGTAAAATACGGTAGAATTGTCAATTTCAGATCGATCCTGTTTACGTATGAGAGCCTGAGAGAATCCGCTATCTACCAAGGACTGGGCGACAGCGATGAAAACAGTCAGCATCCCTACAAGACCATAATCTTCCGGCGTCAGAATCCTTGCCATAATGATCATGACTATAAAACTGACCCCTTGAACAGAGAACCGTTCGATGGAACTCCATAAGGTCCCTTTGAGAGTCTTTGATTTTAAAGATTCTGACATTTTCCGGGTTTTACCGCTCTTTGTACATTTCCTCGTAGTAGCGTTCGTAGTCGCCGGAGGTGATGTTGTCCATCCAGTCCTGATGGTCAAGGTACCAGCGTACGGTTTTCTCGATGCCTTCTTCGAATTGCAGGGAGGGCTCCCAACCGAGTTCGGCCTGAAGTTTGCGGGAGTCGATGGCGTAACGCATATCGTGTCCGAGGCGGTCTGTCACGTAGGTGATCAGTTTTTCCGACTGTCCTTCGGGATTGCCGAGCAAGCGGTCGACGGTTTTGATGATGACCTTGATGAGGTCAATATTTTTCCATTCGTTGAATCCTCCGATATTATAAGTATCCGCAACCTTTCCTTTATGGAAGATGAGGTCAATAGCGCGGGCATGGTCCTCTACGAAGAGCCAGTCGCGCACGTTCTCGCCTTTACCATATACAGGGAGGGGTTTACCATGTCTGATGTTGTTGATAAAAAGCGGGATCAGTTTTTCCGGGAACTGGTATGGGCCGTAGTTGTTCGAACAGTTGGTTACGAGAGTGGGCATTCCGTAAGTGTCATGGTAAGCACGTACGAAATGGTCGCTTGAGGCTTTCGATGCGGAATATGGCGAGTGCGGATTATATTTGGTGGTTTCGACAAAGAATTCGGTACCGTAAGCCATATCATCCTCGCTGGAGGCCTTAGTGGTGAACGGAGCCGGTACACCCTCCGGATGCGTAAGCTCGAGCGCACCATACACCTCGTCAGTTGAGATATGATAGAACAGCTTGCCTTCATACTTTTCAGGTAAGGAATCCCAGTATTCCTTTGCAGCCTGCAGGAGTGCGAGAGTCCCCATCACATTTGTGCGGGCGAACGTGAACGGATCCTTGATTGAGCGGTCGACGTGGCTTTCGGCAGCGAGATGGATTATACCGTCAATACGGTTATCTCTGATAACGCGGCGGATCTCGTCGAGGTCTGCGATATCTGCTTTTATAAACGTATAGTTAGGACAGACCTCTATGTCTTTAAGATTTGCGAGATTTCCGGCATAGGTAAGTTTGTCAAGATTTACTATATGATAGTCGGGATATTTGTTGACAAACAGGCGCACTACATGTGACCCGATGAATCCGGCACCGCCGGTTATGAGGATGTTACGCTTCATGTTCTTTCAGATTTTTGATACAGATTTTCAGGGAGTCTGTCCAATAGGGTACTTTCAGGCGGAATGTGTTTTTGAATTTAGTCTTGTCCAGTACGGAATAGGCCGGACGAACTACCGGAGAGGGAAATTCGTCCGAATGACAGGGTTGAATATCGCAATCGTTGTTTCCTGCTATTTCGGCAATAGATTTTGTAAAGTCGAACCATGAGCAGACGCCTTCATTTGAATAATGGTATACGCCTTCGTTTCCCGGGAACAATCGGTGCGTTATTATGTCGAATATTGCATCGGCCAGATCCTGAGCATAAGTCGGAGTCCCGGCCTGATCAAATACGACTTTAAGTTCCGGTCGGGTTGCCGTCAGATTCAACATCGTTTTGACAAAATTTTTACCATACTCGGAGTAGAGCCATGCGGTGCGGAAAATAAGGGCTTTGCAGGCGACAGCCTCTATGGCCTGCTCTCCGTGCAGTTTTGTAAGTCCGTATACTCCGGTCGGATTGACCGGTTCGGTTTCTGTTCTGGGAGTATTGCCTTGCGCCCCTCCGAAAACATAGTCGGTTGATATATGGATAAGGGTACAGTCTCCGGCTTTGGCCGCGAGTGCGAGATTTTCAACCGCTTTAGCATTGAGCTTTTCTGCAAATTCGGCATCACACTCAGCCTTGTCGACATTGGTGTACGCTGCACAGTTTACGATAATGTCAATATTATTGTCCCTCACCATCGCATTTACTGCATCCGTATCTGTAATATCAAGTTCGGCTACATCGGTGAAAAAGTAAATGTCATCCGATGCTTTTGATGCATTACGCATGCAGTTGCCCAACTGACCGTTAGCTCCGGTTACTAGAATATTCATTCCTGATATAGGTCTATATTAATGTCAAATGGAGAATCGAATTCGGCTAACAGGGGATGTCTGAGATCCTTTTCTGATAGTATGGCGTTGGACGGTTCGATCTGCCAGTCAATTCCGAGAGAATCATCTGCAATAGAGATTCCTCCGTCAGCTTCCGGGTGGTAATAATTGTCACATTTATATTGGAACACGGCGACATCGCTCAGGACCGCGAAACCGTGGGCAAATCCACGAGGTACGAAGAACTGCCGGTGGTTATCCTCTGAAAGTTCCACTGCCACATGTTTGCCGTATGTGGGAGACCCCTTGCGGATATCGACCGCTACATCCAGTACCCGGCCCTTTACACATCGCACCAGTTTGCTTTGAGTAAACGGTGGGCGTTGAAAATGCAGACCGCGCATAACCCCCTTGGAGGACATGGATTCGTTATCTTGCACGAAATACACAGGCTGTACTTTTTCGTCGAATTCCCTTTTTGAATAACTCTCGAAAAAATAACCGCGAGAATCACAGAAAACGCGAGGCTCTAAGATGACTAATCCGTCAATCTCCGTCTTGATTACATCCATATCAGTCTAAATTCTTGTTTCCCGTGCGATCCATCTCTTCGATCACTTTAATCAGATATTGACCGTATTGATTCTTCAGCATGGGTTTTGCCAGTTCTCTCATCTTTTCTTTTGAAATCCAACCTTGCCGGTATGCTATACCTTCAAGACACGCAATCTTCAGTCCCTGACGTTTTTCAAGGACTTCGACATAAATCGAAGCTTCGGCCAAAGAATCGTGTGTGCCTGTGTCAAGCCATGCAAAGCCACGAGGAAGAGTTTGAACTTTCAGTTCACCGTCCTTCAGGAACTCCTGATTTACAGTTGTTATTTCCAGTTCACCGCGATCGGATGGTTTAATATTTTCAGCCACTTTGACCACTTTGTTAGGATAGAAATACAGTCCGACTACGGCATAATTGCTTTTAGGATGCTCCGGTTTTTCTTCGATTGACAGACAGTTCCCGTTTCGGTCAAATTCGGCCACACCGTAGCGTTCGGGATCGTTTACCCAGTAACCGAAAACCGTAGCCTTGGAATTTACTTCGGCATCAATTACTGCTCTGTGTAGGATTTCTGAAAATCCTGCTCCATGAAAAATGTTGTCACCGAGAACCAGACAGGCCGAATCATCACCGATAAACTCTTTGCCGATTATAAAAGCCTGCGCCAGGCCGTCCGGAGAAGGCTGTTCAGCGTAAGTGAACTTCACGCCGTAATCCGATCCGTCTCCAAGCAGTCTCTTGAACCCCGGTAGGTCGTTCGGGGTCGAAATAATGAGAATATCCCTGATTCCCGCCAGCATAAGGGTGGAAATCGGATAGTAGACCATCGGTTTATCATAAATGGGCAACAACTGTTTGCTTACACCTTTTGTGATAGGATACAGTCGCGTACCGGAGCCTCCGGCAAGTACAATGCCTTTCATAAAATTAGATATTTGAAATCAGGATTTTTTCAGATAATCTCTCTAATAGTTAAGTGATTATTGGAGATGAGGTACATATCCAACTCTGACCGGTGGCGGGTGTGGTCGGCTTCGGGG
>CAMWNG010000020.1 GCA_947175575.1 uncultured Bacteroidales bacterium
ATCGTCCGATTGGGCAGATAAAATATGCTCTAATTTAATTCAACCAACAGGTAATGAATGGTATGAAAGAAAAGATTATCGGTTTTATTTGGCAACACACCTTATTGCTTCTTTCGATGTATTTTATGACTTTCGGAGTAGCACTGTGTGTGCGCTCAAATCTTGGGAGCGGTGTGATATCGTCAATTCCTATGTCTTTCAGTCTTGCAGGTGAGGTCGGGCTTGCTCCCGGATTGACTATCGGGAATTACACCAACATAATGAATGTCATTTTAGTCGTTGCACAGATTCTTGTGCTTCGCAAGAGGTTTGAACCCATTCAGCTTTTTCAGCTATTGATCGGATTTGTATTCGGTTGTCTTCTGGACCTCAATATGTGGATTACGTCTCTCTTCTCAACCTATCAGGCGATTCCGGGCCAGATAATCGCTCAATTCATGGGAGCCACCATTCTTGGCTGTGCGGTTGCCATTGAAATCCGGTGCGGTTCAGTTACAATGCCCGGAGAGGGCATACAAGTCGCAATTTCCCGGGTATCCGGAAAGCCCTTTCCGCTTGTCAAAATAACAGTAGATACGATCCTGGTGGTATTGGCTGTGATTTCAGGTTTTTACTTTTTCGGGAAGTGGCCATGGACAGTTGTCGGCCCGGGCACTCTTTTTGCCATGTTCTATGTGGGATATGTAGTGAAACTTGTCAATCCGCATCTCGAATGGTTTGACCGTCTGTTGGATTATCGACCCGGTTTCCGCCGTTATATCTACGGACTCGCACGCTATATTTATCCCAAAAAAGAGGGTTAGAAGCTTCAATACTCAATTTTTGGAACTTGCATATAAGAACCCAGCCTTAACAAATATTGAGGAACGGGTCTAAATCTTCACGCCCGGGAAACGGCGTTTTGAAACTGACGGCTGACGGCGAATTCGTAATGCAGGGCATTGGCTATATGTGCCCAAAATTCGTCTTCGGAGGCATGACGGATGGGTGCGCCATGCACTGTGGCTAATTGCCAATAGTCCACGATTGCCCGTGCGGTTTTGTCAAAGGTCGCACGGTCGATTTTGAATTCCTCGCAGAAACGACGGCTGCAAGCCTCGGTAAAGGTATGGAGATATTCAAGCTCCCGGGCGGGAGGCTCCGGGACAGCGGCAGGTAGGCATACGGCGGTTTCAGAGTTCTCAGAGACCTCAGCCGTATCGGTATGAACGCCGGTTTCGGCTTCGATAAGGTCGAGGATTATGCCGAGGTAGGGGAGGAGCTTTTCGGGAATAGGGGTGCCGTGGAGCAGGAAGGCGATGAGGGCGCCGTAGAGTCGCGGGCGCATGCGTTCCGAGAAGCGTTCGATGTGGTTGATCCAGAGGGGTTGAAGTGTGACAGATGGGTTTTTCATAATGGATTAATTTGTTATGTTTTGGATTCGGTGTTGCAAAGTTACAACATTTGAAGTGCGTTGTCAAGAGAAAAACATGCAAAAATGAAATGTGAAAAAACTTTTTCAGAACATTACAGGCGAAGTGAAAGTTATAATTTTGTAACTTTGCAAAAAACATAAATATCATGATTATAAATTCAGCACGCTTTCTGATATCAAGTCCGTCCGCCGACAAATGTCCGACGGATACACCCCGGCACGAATACGCATTCATCGGACGTTCGAATGTGGGAAAATCTTCATTGATAAACATGCTCACCGGACAGAAATCCCTGGCCATGACGTCTGCAACGCCCGGCAAAACAATGCTGATCAATTATTTTCTTGTGAACGATTCGTGGTATATCGTCGATCTTCCGGGTTATGGCTATGCCAAGCGTTCAAAGGAGGATCGCAACCGCCTGGAGCGTATGATAAAGGATTACATTCTCAACCGCGAGCAGATGACCAATCTGTTCGTACTGATAGACGTGCGCCACAAACCGCAGGCCATAGATATGGAATTCATGGAGTGGTTGGGCGAGAACGGGGTGCCGTTCTCCATCGTGTTCACCAAAGCCGATAAATTGTCATCCGCGGCAGTCAAGGCACAGGTGGCTGCATATTGTTCGGAACTTCTGGCAACATGGGAGGAGCTTCCGCCTGTGTTCGTTTCGTCAAGCGAGGACAAGAGGGGCCGTGACGGCATACTCACATATATCGAAGAACTGAACCGTCTGCCACTCGAAAGCGTTAAATAAACAAACCCTCAAAACCTCCAAGTCATGAATACAGAAGATAAAGCAAAGCTTGAAAATTCGTTCAAAGATCTTCCCGGTGCGGCTATCGATGCCGCCGATGCAGAAAAGGCTGATGCAGCCGAAGTGAAAGAACGCACGAAAGTGCTCAACGACAATCCGCGCAACACCGACGACGCCATGCCGGTCAATCCGGCCTGACACTTCCGGAGCAAGATAAAACGGTGGCGGAGTCCGTTTCCCGAATCGGAAACGGACTCCGCCGCCGTTTTGACAATCCATTTGTGTATTAGCCGTTATTTTAGTAACTTTGTAGCGTTTTCCAACGGTAACGAATATGGAACAATTGATTTTCACACCCGAAGAACAAAATCATGTCCATGAAACCCTGAGTCATGTGACCCGGATTCTCGGACATGACACCTCGACTGCCGAAATCGAACGTCTGCGTCATGATCTGATGGACGCGGCCGCCGGTGGTTTCTGTCATCGCGACAGCTTCGGCATCAATCCCATCTGCAGGAGTCTCGATACAGTGGCTGCACTGTGCGAGATGGTCAGCCCTGACAAGAACATGGCTGTGGCCATCCTGCTTTTCAACCCCGTGCGTCACGGATTCATGACAATCGCCGAGCTGACCGAACGCTGGGGCGAGGACGTTGCGCGCATTGTGGGCGGACTGATCAAGGTGAGTGAGCTATATGCCAAATCGCCATCGGTGGAGAGCGAGAATTTCCGTAATCTGCTGCTTACGTTCGCCGAGGATATCCGTGTGATAATCATAATGATCGTGGACCGCTACGTGTTGATGCGCACCATCAACCATCATCCCGACGAACAGCATGTGCACAAAGTGGCGCTCGAGGCCAACTATCTGTATGCTCCGCTGGCCCATCGTCTGGGGCTTTATGCCATCAAGAGCGCGCTGGAGGACATGTCGCTCAAATACAACCACCGTGACATATATTCGCGCATTGCCGGCAAACTGAATCAGACCAAGGCATCGCGCGACGCCTATATCGACGGATTCATAGCCCCGGTGAAGCAGAAACTCGAGGCCGCGGGGCTCAAGTTCGAAATCAAGGGCCGTACGAAGTCTATCTACTCCATCTGGAACAAGATGAAGAAGCAGAAAAACGACATCGACGGCATCTACGACCTCTTCGCGATACGTATAGTCCTTGACTCTGAGCCTGAAAAAGAAAAAAGCGACTGCTGGATGGCCTATTCACTCATAACAGATATGTACCGTCCGAATCCGTCGCGCATGAAGGATTGGATATCCATTCCGAAAAGCAACGGATACGAGTCGCTGCACATCACGGTCTACGGTCCGCAGGACCGCTGGGTCGAGGTGCAGATCAGAACCCGCCGCATGGACCTCATAGCCGAAAAAGGTCTGGCGGCCCACTGGAAATACAAGGGTATAAAGAGCGAGGGGAATCTGGACACGTGGATGAACAATGTGCGCGATATCCTCGAGACAGCCGACTCCGGCCCTATGGAGCTGATGCGCAACATGAGGATGGATGTGTACGACAAGGAAGTGTTCGTATTCACGCCCAAGGGTGACCTTTATAATCTTCCTCTGGGCGCGACAGTGCTCGATTTCGCGTTCATGATCCATACGAAACTCGGCACGATATGCACGGGCGCGCGCGTGAACGGCAAAAACCAGAAGATCAACTATCGTCTGGCGAGCGGTGACACCGTGGAGATTCTGACATCGCCCACGCAGCAGCCCAAGCAGGACTGGCTCAACTTCGTGGTGACGTCGAAGGCCCGCAACAAGATCAAAGTGTCGCTCAAGGAGGCAGAAGGACGTGCCGGCGACCTCGGAAAAGAACTTCTGCAAAGACGGTGCAAGAACCGTAAGGTGGACATAGATGACGCCGCCATTTCGCGGCTGGTGAAACGTCTGGGATACAAAACCATCACCGAATTCTATGTGGCCATAGCCGACGGCAAACTGGAGGTTAACTCCGTGATCGAGACATATCTCGAGATGGAGCGTCGCGCCGACACACCTGCAGAACGCATTTCGGCCGACACATACGTCATGCAGGCGCCGCAGGAGACCGAACAGCCCGATAAATCCGAGGTAGTGGTTATCGGCGAGGGTATCAAAGGAATCAACTACCGTCTTGCCAAATGCTGCAATCCCATTTATGGCGATGATGTGTTCGGCTTCATATCCGCCGAAGGTGTAATAAAGATCCATAAGCGCGACTGCCCCAATGCGGCGAATATCCATGAGAGGTATCCTTACCGCATCATAAATACGCGCTGGAGCGGAAAAATCGGTGCCCAGTTCGCGGCCACGCTGCGCATAGTGGGCCGCGACGACATCGGCATCGTCACCAATATCACCTCGATAATCAATAAAGAAGCCGGAACCACGCTTCGCAACATCTCCATAGAGAGTCACGACAGCCTCTTCCACGGATTCGTGGTCATCGGCGTATCAGACCAGCAGACCCTCAACAAATTGATAAAGAAACTAAAAACCGTGAAAGGAGTGAAAGATGTACAACGCTCGTAATATCCTCGCAGGCATAATGGTTGCCGGGCTACTCGCCGGAGCTATGTCTTGTTCGGGCGACAGCGCCCGCACCGAAGCCGCAACCGCTGTGCTCACCGACGCGCAACGCCTTGTTGAAGCCAATAAATACGATTCCGCACTGACAGTGCTCGACACGCTTGATCACAAATACCGTGACTGTCTTGAACAACGGCGGCAAGGAACGCTCGTGCGCATAGCCGCACTGTCGGCCATGACAAGCGACAGCCTTGCGATGGCGAAACTCGATTATGCCGCGGCCGAGGAGGCCATAACGCGGCTGTCGCCTTCGTTCAAGGAAGTCAAACTCGAGGGTACGGACGGATATTGGGTAGATAAATCCGTTTATTCCGGTTCGGAAATGAATAAGAACTCGGTGCAGCTACGAGTGGACGATAAAGGCTACATGTTTATGGTGGTGAATCTGAGCGGACGGCGTATCGGGCTGGATGCCGTCATTTTTGGCGATATCAAAGCTTCGGGTAAGTCGATTGATGTGGAGGGGAGCGAGATCATGTCGCTTCACCAGGAGGCGGTCAAACCGCTTATCGAGGCTTTGACCTCGGCCGCAGCTGAAGGTGCGAAAACGGCAGTGGTGACGCTCGCGGGGGCTAAAGGTTCGGTAAAAGTGACACTTGATTCGCGCCAGTTGGCTTCGATAGTGGCGACAAACGAGTATGCCGGTGCGCTTCAGAAGCGGCAACAGACGGCAGTGCGTCTTGAAAAGCTCGAGCGTCGCATGGCCAAACTCAACGATCAGCTCGCCAACATGACTCCAGAACCGGTGGACGAGTAAACACGTTCCGAGAAAACTATTGCGGCTCCGATGGATCTTCCATCGGAGCCGCAATAGTTATAAATCATATATTATTCAAATATATGTTTGAGCTTGGAGAAGATGCGTTTTTTCTGTTCGGGATCGGGAGTGAGGTTGGGCGCGCCTTTCATGGCTTCGAAGGCCTTACGCTGCTCATCGGTGAGTGTTTCAGGAGTGTAAACCATCACGTTGATGAGTTCGTCGCCGCGTACACCGGGATTTTCGCTGCCGGGAAGGCCTTTGCCGCGCATACGGAGCACCTTGCCGGGCTGTGTGCCGGGGGCGATGTTGAGACGGGCACGTCCGGTGATGGTGGGCACTTCGACTGTGCCGCCGAGAACTGCCGTTGGGAGGTCGAGCATCAGATTATAGATGACATCCTGTCCGTCGCGTATGAGCTCAGGGTGTTTGATTTCTTCGATAACCACAAGGAGGTCGCCCGGAACTCCACCGTGACGGGGGGCGTTGCCTTTACCCTTAACCTTGAGGGTCATTCCGTCGGAAACACCGGCCGGAATGGTGAAGGAAACCTGCTCGTCCTTGCGCACGACACCTTCGCCGTGGCAATAGGTGCAGTTTTCGGTGATCACTTTGCCGGAGCCCTCGCATGTGGGACATACGGCATGCACCTGTTCAACACCGAAGAAGCTCTGATGCTGTTCGATTACAGTACCTGTGCCGTGACATGTGTTGCAAGTGGCGAATGCTGTGCCGTCCTTGGCACCTGTACCGTGGCAGTGTGTGTCGGCCACATATGTTGGAATCTTGAGGTTTTTGGTGACACCGTTGGCGATGTCTTCGAGCGAGAGTTTGACGCGGATGCGGAGGTCGGTGCCTCGGCGTTGCTGCTGAGCGCGCTGGCGAGCACGTCCGGTACCCGTGGCTCCGCCGAAGCCGCCCATATTTGAATATCGTCCACCGAATATGTCGCCGAACTGTTCAAAGATGTCTTCCATAGTGAATCCGCCACCGCCGAATCCACTGAATCCACCGCCGCCGTAACCGGCACCGCCGGCACCGAACTGTGCGCCCATCGAGTGACCGAACTGATCGTACTTCTGGCGTTTCTCAGCGTCGCTGAGGACATCGTAGGCCTCGGCGGCTTCCTTGAATTTTTCTTCGGCTTCCTTGTCGCCGGGATTTTTATCCGGGTGATATTTGATGGCCATCTTGCGGTAGGCCTTCTTTATCTCGTCTGCTGTGGCGGTCTTGCTCACGCCGAGCACCTCATAGTAGTCTCGTTTGTTTTCCATTCTTTACTGTTTTAGGGTCGGAGTATTGCAAAACAGATTATTCGCCGACAGCGACTTTGGCGTGTCGGAGTACTTTATCGTTTATCATGTAGCCGCGTGTGGTGGTGTCGACAACCTTACCTTTGAGGTCGTCGCTGGGTGCGGGTATGGTGGCGATCGCCTCATGGAGGTCGGGGTCGAAGTCGGCACCGGTGGATTCGATGGGCTTGACTCCATTGTCGGCCAGATATTTCACAAGTTTATTGTAAATGAGTTCCATGCCCTCACGCACGGCTGAGGCATCCTCGGTGTCTTTGGTGGCTGCCAGACCGCGTTCGAAGTCATCGATAATGGGCAGAAGGCCTTTGAGCACTTTCTCGCCGGCGTTGCGGACGAGATCCTCACGGTCGCGGAGGGTGCGTTTGCGGTAATTGTCGAAATCGGCCCGAAGGAAGAGGTAGTCTTTTTTCTCTTTTTCAAGGGCTTCGGAGAGGCGCTGAACTTCCTGCATGAGACCTTCGGCCTCGTTTTCGGTGATGTCAGCGGTCTCGGTATCGTCGGTAGAGTCGTCCATGACGTCGCGAATCTCGGGCGCGTCGGTGGCCTGCTCATGAAGCTTCTCGGTATCTTTATTCTTGTTGTCAGACATAGCTATAAGATTTTAGTTGATTACGTTGCAAATACTTTGCCATATGTTCCGTACGGGATACAAACCGTGCCGTCGGACTTCCGGCAAGCTATAATTCTAACAAACGAGAGGCGTAATCGTTCACTCCGCGCCCGGCACAGACAGATGAATGTCGCAGTCTGTCATAGTGTCAGCAGCGTGTCGTGCCATTTTGGCACTGGCGAAGATGCCGTACACCGAAGCTCCGCTACCGCTCATCGAGGAAAAGAGGGCTCCGGCTGAATACATCCGGGCTTTCAGCGCTCCCACTTCAGGAAGACGTTGGAAAACGCCTGTCTCAAAGTCGTTTACGAGAAGACCGCGCCATTCCTTGACAGGAAGACGGAGAATTTCGAGAAGAGGGATGCGGCCGGAGCAAGGTGTGATAGCCGCGTAAGCCTCACGGGTGCTGACAGCCGCAACCCGAGGCTTGGCCACCAGGATGGAGTAGGGTGAAAGGTCGATGTCGATGTCGTGACACAGGTCGGTGCCGATTCCTGTGCAGAGAGCGGGCCGGTCATAGATGAAAAACGGACAGTCGGCTCCGATGCCTGCCGCAATTCGGGCGAGAATGTCTTGTGAAAGTCCGAGGCCGAACAGATCGTTCAAAGCCTTTAGTGTGAATGCAGCATCGGCTGATCCTCCGCCGAGTCCGGCGCTGTCAGGAATGATTTTCTGAAGCCCGACCGATACTTCGAGGTTGCGTCCGATGTAGGATTCGAGTGCGTGCAGAGCTTTGAATACAAGATTTTTCTCCGGGGGACAATCCACAGAGCGTCCGTAAACATTGAGGGTGGGAGCTGTGCCCGGAGTCGGAGTAACTTCGATCACATCATACCAGCCGACGGGGTACATAACCGTCTCCACCTCGTGGTATCCGTCCGGACGTCGCGCGGTGACATACAGTCCGAGATTGATTTTGCAGTCAGAGAATCGTATCATGACGGCAAAGATAGCAATAACGGCGGAGATACCCAAAAATAATTGCGACGCGAACGCGAATCTAAAAAATGTTAATAAAATTTATCTATTAAAAATTAGTGTATCCCGGAAATAATCACTATCTTTGCAGCCGGAAATGCTTTGTCCGTGCTGTGGCCGAATCGCTCCTGTGCCGGTCCCGGACGTTCACCGGCAGGATGTCTGCAGGCGGAGTTCAAAGCTCAATTGGCTTAAAAATAATATAATAAACATATATGATATCATTAGCCATTTTTGGAATTCAGAACAGCGGAGTGCTTGCCATCACGGCACTTCTGACCGGCGTAGCGCTGGTGGCTCTGGCCATGTGGATCGCGGGGCTAATCTCGCCCCGGTCCTTCAATCCTCAGAAGGGTGAGGCTTATGAATGCGGTATCCCGACACGCGGCGAATCAATGTCGCAGTTACATGTGGGATATTACCTTTTCGCCATCCTGTTCCTGATGTTCGACGTCGAAACTGTCTTTCTGCTGCCCTGGGCCGTGCGTATGCAAGAGCTGGGCACCCAGGGTCTGATCAGTATCGCCGTCTTTTTTGGTGTCTTAGTGCTGGGCCTCGTATATGCCTGGAAGAAAGGAGCACTCGAATGGAAGTAACGACCAAAAGCATGCCCTACGAGGCATTCAAGGATAACGAGTATATCGAATCACTCGTAAAAGAAATCCAGGAAAGCGGAACAAACGTGATCGTGGGTTCTTTTGACAAACTTATCAACTGGGGGCGGTCTAACTCGCTCTGGCCACTCACCTTCGCCACCAGTTGCTGCGGCATAGAATTCGTGTCGCTGGGTGCAGCGCGCTTCGATATGGCGCGTTTCGGCTGGGAAGTAGCCCGCGCCTCACCCCGTCAGGCCGACTTCATGATGGTGGCCGGAACGATAGTTTATCGTATGATTCCGGTGTTCCGTCGCCTGTATGATCAGCTTGCCGAACCGAAATATGTGATAGCCTGCGGCTCTTGCGCCATCTCGGGCGGTCCGTTCCGAAAGAGTTACCATGTGGCCAAAGGCATCGAGGACATTGTGCCTGTGGATGTGTTCGTTCCCGGATGTCCTCCGCGCCCCGAAGCTATGATCTACGGCATCATGCAGCTGTCACGTAAGGTGAAAGTGGAGAAATTCTTCGGCGGAGTGAACCGTCAGGAACGCCGTCAGGAATTTCTGGAATCACACCCGGTGGAACCGGATGCGGCAGACTGAACAAGGAAGTCTGTACAGATACACATTAATATAATTAGAAAACTCAAGCCCAAACCAATCATATAGCTATGGCTAACATTCAGGAAAAGATTGCCTTTCTGTTCCCGCAAGCCGCCTTTACTGTCGACGGAAACGACATCCTTCAGGTGTCAGTCGATGAAAAAGACTGGCATGCTTTGGCCGAGTCGCTCAAAAACGACGCAGACCTGGCAATGGATTACCTTGTAACTATCGCCGGCATGGACTGGGTAGACGCCCTCGGGTGTGTCTACTATTTTATGTCTACCCGACACAACACAATGTGCTCTGTGCGCGTACAGGCCGCCGACCGCGACAACCCGTACATACACTCAGTCGCAGATCTCTGGCGCGTCGCGGAATTATACGAGCGCGAGGTATATGACTTCTTCGGAATCGTGTTTATCGATAACCCCGACATGCGCCGTCTTTTCCTGAGCATCGATTGGAAAGGTTTCCCTCTCCGCAAGGATTACGATGACAGCCCCGCAATCAATCCTCCTTCCACCGACAACGAACGCCAGACCGACTATACCAATGTATATCATCTGGAGGACGGCAAGGTAGTCAAGACCGAGCGCGAGATTTTCCATAAGGATGATTTTGTAATCAATATCGGCCCGCAGCACCCCGCGACACACGGCGTGCTCCGTTTCCGTACTGCTGTCGACGGCGAGACCATCAAGAAAATCGATGTCTATATGGGTTACATCCACCGCGGTGTGGAGAAACTCTGCGAGTCGCTGCAGTATCAGCAGACACTTCATTTCATGGACCGTCTGGACTATTTCTCGGGTCAGATCTATCACCATGGGCTCTGTCTCGTTTACGAAAAAGCAGCCGGAATCGAGGTGTCGCGTCGCGCGCAGGTTATCCGTGTCATGATGGACGAATTGTCGCGTATCGCATCGCACTGCCTGTTTATCGGAACATATTGCATGGACCTCGGTGCCACCACAATGCTGTTCTACACACTGCGTGTGCGTGAGCAGATTCTGGACATTTTCGAAAAGACATGCGGAGCGCGCATGACCTTCAACTACGCATGCATCGGCGGCGTAATGCAGGATCTGGCGCCTGACTTCGCACAGGACGTGAAAGCGCTTCTCGAGGTGCTTCCCGCCAATATCAAGGAATACAACAAGATCTTCACCGGCAATGTGATCGCCAAAGGCCGAATGGAAGGTGTAGGAAAACTCTCCCGCGAGGATGCGATCTCTTACGCCATCACAGGTCCGTCAGGACGCGCTTCCGACTGGGCCTGCGATATGCGCAAACTCCGTCCGTATTCGATTTATTCCGAACTTGATTTCGAGGAAGTAACCCGTACCGAAGGCGACTCAATGGCGCGTTTCAAGGTACGTATGGACGAGATGGTGCAGAGCGCGAAGATTCTGGCACAGCTCGTGGACAACATCCCCGACGGAGAATATCTGGTCAAGGTGCCCAAGGTGCTCAAGCTTCCAAAAGGACAGTGGTTCCAGCTCGTAGAAGGCTGCCGTGGCGCTTTCGGAGTCTATCTTGAAAGCGACGGCACCACGAAGCCCTATCGTCTGAAAATCGCTCCGCCCTGTCTGCCGCTCGCAGGCGTTGTGGATCACATCACTCAAGGTTCGAAAATCGCCGACCTTATCACCATCGGTGGCTCGCTCGACTACATCGTGCCCGACATGGACCGTTAAACCGTCAACTGATTATCACTCATGAATAATTTATCTGACACAAATATTTTTGATTTTTCAAAAATAACCGGCCCCATTCACGACTTTCTCATGGGCTTCCTGCCCTCATGGGCCACTGTCACAGTCGAATGTCTGCTCATCGGCGTAGGTCTTCTGCTCGCATACGCCCTTTTAGCTCTCTTTTACATATATTTCGAACGTAAGGTGTGTGCCGCGTTCCAGTGTCGTCTCGGTCCTAACCGAGTGGGTCCCTGGGGTTTGCTGCAGAGCTTCGCCGATATGTTCAAAATTCTTATAAAAGAGCTTATATCGCTGAATCATACCGATAAATTCCTGTTCGCGCTGGCTCCCTATCTCGTAATCATCGCCTCGATGCTCTGTTTCGCGGTGCTGCCCTGGGGCTACGGACTGCAGATCATCAATTTCAATATCGGTATCTTCTTCCTTGTGGCATGCTCATCGATCGGCGTACTCGGCATCCTGCTCGCCGGTTGGTCGTCAAATAACAAGTACACACTTATCGGTGCTCTCCGTTCGGGTGCGCAGATGGTCAGCTACGAGCTTTCGATCGGCCTGTGTGTAGTGACGATGGTTTGCCTTGCCGGCAGCATGAACATCACCGATATAGTTATGGCTCAGGAAAACACATGGTTTATCCTCAAAGGACATGTGGCAGCCTGGATCGCATTCATAATCTATCTTATCGCAGGCACAGCCGAGACCAACCGCGGCCCGTTCGACCTGCCCGAGGCTGAGAGTGAACTTACGGCCGGTTACCATACGGAATACTCCGGCATCCATTTCGGTTTCTTCTATCTGGCCGAATATCTCAACCTGTTCATCGTGGCAGGTGTTGCGACCCTGCTTTTCTTCGGCGGCTGGATGCCCTTCCATATCACAGGCTGGGACGGATTCAACACCGTCATGAATTACATTCCCACCCCGATCTGGTTTATCGGCAAAGCGATAGCGCTTTCGTTCGTCATCATCTGGTTCAAGTGGACTTTCCCCCGTCTGCGAATCGACCAGTTGCTGACCCTCGAGTGGAAGTATCTCCTTCCCATCAATCTGTTCAATCTGGCCCTGATGGTGTGCATCATCACATTCGGCTGGCATTTCTAAACGAATCTAACGACTAACCCCATACTCCATAGCAATGAGCGAAATCACCGGCAAAATCGCACAGGTTATCGGTCCTGTGGTCGATGTGGCCTTTGAGGGCGACGGCGTCATCCTCCCTCCGATTTATACCGCTTTGAAGGTTGACCGTGAAGACGGTTCCGAACTCATCCTTGAAGTAGAGCAGCACATCGGTGAAGACACAGTGCGCTGCGTGGCAATGGAATCGACCGACGGCCTTTGCCGCGGCACAGCCGTTGTCAATCTCGGTCATCCTATCGCCATCCCCACCGGTGATCAGGTAAAAGGCCGACTGATGAATGTCATCGGACACGCTATCGACAACCTCCCCGCGCTTGACCGCGACAATCTCAAACCTATCCATCAGCCCGCTCCCAAGTTCGAGGATCTTACGATCGGTACCGAAATCCTTTCTACAGGCATCAAGGTAATCGACCTACTCGAACCTTACAGCAAAGGTGGCAAGATCGGACTGTTCGGCGGTGCCGGTGTAGGCAAGACAGTGCTTATCATGGAGCTGATCAACAATATCGCCAAAGGACACGACGGTTTCTCGGTGTTCACCGGTGTGGGTGAACGTACCCGTGAGGGTAACGACCTTCTCCGTGAGATGATCGAGAGCGGCGTGATGCGTTACGGCGACAAATTCAAAGAAGGCATGGAACGCGGCGAGTGGAACCTTGATGACGTTGACCTCGCACACCTTCGCGATTCACAGGCTGCTCTCGTGTTCGGACAGATGAACGAACCGCCCGGCGCACGTTTGCGTGTGGCTCTGACCGGTCTTACTGTGGCCGAACAGTTCCGTGATCAGGGTGCAGGCGGTAAAGACGTGCTGTTGTTCATCGACAACATCTTCCGTTTCACACAGGCGGGTTCCGAGGTATCGGCACTTCTGGGACGCATGCCTTCGGCTGTAGGTTATCAGCCCACGCTCGCTTCCGAAATGGGTGCCCTTCAGGAACGTATCACTTCGACTAAGAACGGTTCGATCACCTCGGTTCAGGCTATTTACGTACCTGCAGATGACCTTACCGACCCTGCTCCGGCCACGACCTTCAACTTCCTTGATGCAACTACCGTGCTTTCACGTAAGATTTCGGAACTCGGTATTTATCCTGCTGTGGATCCTCTCGAATCCACTTCACGTATCCTCGACCCCAATATCGTGGGCGAAGATCATTACAACACCGCGCAGGCTGTTAAACAACTTCTGCAGAAATATAACGAATTGCAGGATATCATCGCTATTCTCGGTGTGGACGAACTCAGCGACGAGGATAAACTCGTGGTGGCTCGCGCACGCCGTGCACAGCGTTTCCTCTCCCAGCCGTTCCATGTGGCCGAACAGTTCACCGGTCTGCCCGGCGTGATGGTTCCTCTCAGCGAGACTATCCGTGGTTTCAAGATGATTCTTGCAGGTGAGATGGATCAGTATCCCGAACAGGCATTCCTCAACGTCGGTACCATTGACGATGCCATAGAGAAAGGTAAGCGCCTGCTCGCTGAAGTTAAATAAGGTATAAACTTCCAAAACAAATTCAGACCGACAATGACACTTAAAATAATATCTCCTGACGAGGTCTTATATCAGGGTGAGGCTAAGGCTGTGACACTTCCCGGTACGATGGGAGCGTTTACCGTCCTCAACAATCACGCCTCGCTGGTGTCGACGCTTGTGGCCGGAAAACTGTCGTTCACCGATGCCTCGGGTGCCGTACAGACCCGCGAAATTTCAGGCGGGGTGGCTGATGTCGATTCGAATGTTGTGTCAGTCTGTCTTTACTAACTGATTTGCCGAACCAAGTTATGACAAGATATCTGAAAATCTTCATACTGAGTCTTATCGCGTTGCTGCCGGTCTCTGTCCGCGCATCGCATGCGGATGATTCTCACGAAGGTGATCACGGCGGTAAAATTGATCCGAAGGAAATCATCTTCGAACACCTCGGCGACGGTTACGGCTGGGAAGTGCCTTTCAATCATCACAAGCGCATCCCGTTGCCTATAATCGTATGGGGCAGCGATGGCCTGCATATATTCTCATCGGCACGCGTTACCGACGGTCAGACGTATCGCGACGGTAATGCTGAATTCCGTATCGCTCCCAAGGGTTCAGAATACAAAGGCAAACTTGTGGAAATTGTTGATGGTAAGGAAATTCGCCCCTGGGATATTTCCATCACCAAAAATGTGTGCGCGCTGTTCATAGCGGTAATTTTCGTGGCGGCTCTGCTCATCCATCTCGCCCGTCATCACAAGGCCAACGGTTTCAAGGCTCCCCGCAAGACGACCGGTGCCATCGAGGCTCTCGTCACGTTCATCTACGACGGTGTGATCAAGTCGACCTTAGGAGACAAGGCTCCCAAATTCGCACCATATCTGCTCACTGTGTTCTTCTTCATCCTCGGAATGAATCTTCTGGGGCTGATCGTTGTATTCCCCGGCGGTGCGAATCTTACCGGCAATATAGCTGTTACGCTTGTGCTGGCAGTGCTTACTTTCCTCGTCACCAACATCTGGGGCACAAAGGACTATTGGAAAGAGATTTTCTGGCCTGACGTTCCCCTCTGGCTGAAGTTTCCGCTTCCGATCATGCCTGTCATAGAGATATTCGGCATGTTCACCAAGCCGGCGGCTCTGACAGTGCGTCTGTTCGCAAACATGATGGGCGGCCACATGATAGTGCTGGTGCTCACTCTGCTAATCTTCATCTTCGCGGCTATCAATCCGGTGGCCGGAGGCGCCACAACGGTTGTCTCGGTGCTTTTCTCCATCTTCATGTTGCTCATAGATGTTCTGGTGAGCTTCATCCAGGCGTATGTGTTCACGATGCTCAGCACTATCTTCATATCGCTGGCGCAGCATCACGAGCATCACGAAGAGCATAAAACCGACGAACATCAGCCTGCTCCGGCAGTATCTAAATAATCGAAAAAACAAATAAAAAATAACCCTCTAAAACTTATCATTATGTTTGGTATCTTAGCTCAAGCAGCAGAACAAGCCCTCAACCTTTCAGGAATCGGTGCAAGCCTCGGCGCAGCCATCGCAGCCATCGGCGCAGGCATCGGCATCGGTAAAATCGGCGGCGCAGCCATGGAGGCAATCGCACGTCAGCCCGAAGCTGCCGGTGATATCCGAAGCAACATGATCGTGATCGCCGCCCTTATCGAAGGTGTGGCTCTCTTCGCCGTTATCGTTTGTATCCTCGCTCTGTTCGTATAATAGTCTGTCCACATCCCTGACTCATGGAACTATTCACCCCGGATTTCGGCCTCATCTTCTGGATGTTTCTGGCTTTCGCCGTTCTCTTCTTCATTCTGTGGAAGTGGGCGTGGCCTGTCATCCTTAAGACAGTAGAACAACGAGCCGACCTTATCGACAAGGGAGTGGAATATGCCCAAAGTGCCAAAGACCAGCTTGACAATGCCCGCGAAAGCGCACAGTCAGTTATCAATGACGCGCGCAAGCAGCAGGCCGACATCCTCCGCGAGGCTGACCGTCTGAAGAATCAGATTATCGAGGAGGCCCGTACGGCTGCTCAGGCTGAAGCACAGAAAGTGATGGACAGTGCTAAAATGCAAATCGAACAACAGCAAAAAGAAGCCCAACTCCAATTCCGCAACCAAGTTAGCGAGTTTGCTCTCGATATCGCCTCGAAGGTGGTTAAGAATCAGCTCAAGGATGATAAAGAGCAAGCCGCGTTAGTTAACAATCTGCTCGACGAAATTGACCCCGACAAATGATCCGGCCTCGTGACTTCACGAGGTTCGGACACCGTCCGGCCTTTGGACGCTCCACTTATTTCAAGCTCTGATAATGAACGAAGGACTGATTCCCCGCCGATATGCCAAGGCATTGTTCAAGACCGCCACGGAGCGCGGCCTCAGCCAGCGGCTGTATTCTCTGATGCAGACGCTCGCGGCCGCATTCGACTCCAACAGCGGTATTGCTGCCGTTGTCAACAATCCGTATGTGGATCTGGCAGACAAGACCCGTATAATCAGTACTGCCGCCGGCGCCACTGACAGCGATACCTTGTTCGCCGACTTCCTGAAACTTCTGGCACAGAACCACCGCATTGGCATGACAGGCGATATCGCTCACGCTTTCGTGGCAGAATACCGTCACGACAACAACATCAGCCGAGTTTTGCTCACAAGTGCCGCCCCATTGCCCTCTGAAGTGGTCGACCGTATAAAAAAACTTATCGACAATCATCTTCCCGAAGGTGCCAAGATGGAATTCGATACCGCGGTCGACCCCGATCTACTCGGAGGTTTCATAGTGACGATCGACAATCAGCGTCTCGACGCTTCTGTCAGAAACAGTCTGCGCGACCTTCGTCTCCAGCTTCTCAAAAAATAACAACCCCCACGCTTTGCCCCAATGATTAACCCCAGCGAGATATCCGAAATCTTAAAACAACAACTTGAAAGTGTCAACTCCAAGGTAAACTTCGAGGAAGTTGGCCGTGTGCTTGAAGTTGGCGACGGTGTCGCCCATGTCTACGGGCTCGATAACGTCTGCGCTAATGAGCTTGTTGAATTTGAAAACGGTGTGAAAGGCGTTGCCCTTAACCTTGAAGAGAGCAATGTCGGCGTCATCCTGCTCAATGATGTGAACAATGTCACGGAAGGCATGAGTGTCCGCCGCACCGGCAACATCGCCTCTATTCCTGTGGGCGAGGGCCTCCTGGGGCGTGTAATCAATGTGTTGGGTGAGCCCATCGACGGCCGCGGTCCCATTCAGGGCGAGCTGCTCCGTCTGCCGCTCGAACGCAAGGCTCCCGGTGTGATCTATCGTCAGCCTGTGACCCAGCCGCTTCAGACCGGTATCAAGGCTGTCGACGCCATGGTGCCCATCGGTCGCGGACAGCGCGAGCTTATCATCGGTGACCGTCAGATCGGTAAGACAGCCATTGCCATCGATACTATTATCAACCAGCGCAAGAACTTCGAGGAAGGTAAGCCCGTCTACTGCATTTATGTAGCCATCGGACAGAAAGCCTCTTCCGTAGCGGCTCTTGTCGAGACTCTTCGTAAATACGGCGCTATGGACTATACCGTTGTCGTTGCCGCCACGGCATCCGACTCCGCTTCCATGCGTTATTACTCTCCGTTTGCCGGCGTAGCCATCGGCGAATATTTCCGTGATACTGGCCGCGACGCTCTTATCGTTTATGATGACCTTTCGAAGCAGGCTGTCGCTTATCGTGAGATTTCGCTTATTCTGAAACGTCCTTCGGGTCGTGAAGCTTATCCCGGTGATATCTTCTATCTCCACTCGCGCCTGCTCGAACGTGCCGCAAAGATCATTGACAATCAGAGGATCGCCGAGCGAATGAACGACCTCCCCGCCGTGCTCAAGCCTCTTGTGAAGGGCGGCGGCTCACTCACAGCGCTTCCCATCATCGAAACACAGGCCGGCGACGTATCGGCATATATTCCCACCAACGTGATTTCTATTACCGACGGTCAGATCTATCTTGAATCCGCGCTTTTTAACCGCGGTATCCGTCCGGCTATCAATGTGGGTATCTCTGTGTCGCGTGTAGGCGGTAACGCCCAGATCAAATCAATGAAGAAGGTGGCCGGTACTCTTAAAATTGACCAGGCTCAGTTCCGCGAACTTGAATCGTTCACCAAATTCGGCGGAGATATAGACCCCGTGACAGCCCGTGTGATCGACAAAGGACGCAAGAACGAGCAGCTTCTTATCCAGCCTCAGTATCATCCCGTTTCCGTGGCCGATGAGGTCGCTCTTATCTACTGTGGCGTGAATGGTCTTCTTGAAAACGTCCCCCTTGACAAGGTGGCCGAATTCGAAAAACAGCTGCTGCAACTGCTTCATGCCAAATATCAGGCTGATGTGCTTGATGTGATTGGGCAGGGCAAGCTCACCGATGAAGCCACTGACAAACTTAAGGAAGCCGCCTCACAGATAGCAGCCCAGTTTTAACCAATACTCATCAAACCCGGCTTAAAAACAAATTATGGCAACATTACGTGAACTAAAAGGACGAATCGGCTCGGTAGCCTCATCTGAGAAAATTACCGGAGCCATGAAGATGATTTCGTCTGCCAAGATGCACAAGGCCGAGGGTGAGTTGCGGCGTCTGAAGCCTTACCGCGACTGCATCGAGACTATCATAGGCAATGTCCTGCAGTCTGATGCTGTATTCTCTTCACCTCTTACAGAGGTACGTCCTGTCGAAACTGTCACCATAGCCATTCTCGGCAGTGATGACGGTCTCTGTGGCGCATATAATGTCAATCTGGCCAAGTTCCTTGCGGCACATATCGCCGAATTGCGTGATAAATCCACCGAAAATCTAAAATTCCGCATTTATCCGGTCGGCAAAAAGATGCGCAAGATCGTTAACAAGCTCAAATCAGCCGATATTATGGTTATGGAAGCTGCCGGAGTCGATTCCAAAAGCAGTGGACAGGTCGTAAAAGATTTCGATGAGATGTTACGCACCGAATTTGTCAGCGGTGAAACCGATGCTGTCGAGGTAATATATATGAACTATCACAGTGCGGGACGTCAGGTGGCGACCTGCGACCGCCTGCTCCCCCTTTCAGCCGAAGCCTTCGCCGCATCGGCAGGCAAGGCCACTGCCCGGCCGTATATTTTTGAGCCCGGAGCCGATGCCGTATTCACTACGGTGCTTCCTATGTATCTGTTGTCTCTTACACAAGAAGTGTTTGTCGAAAACCGCGCTTCGGAGCAGGCCGCGCGTGTCATGGCCATGCAGAGTGCGAACGACAACGCCAAGAAGCTGCAGGAACAACTCAGTCTTGAATTCAACAAACTGCGTCAACAGTCAATCACCACCGAGCTGCTCGATATCGTCGGCGGTCAGGTGCGCGACTGATTATAATAGAATATAAACCACACAATCACAATATCTAATGGGTAGTGTAAAAGAATACTTCAAATCATTGGGTTCCGGTGTGGCCTCCCTTGTCAAGGGAATGCAGGTCACCGGTAAGGAATTCATTACCCCGAAAATCACCGAGAAGTATCCGGAAAACCGTGACACACACGTGTGGCCCGACCGCTTCCGTGCGATTCTCGAGCTGATTTATGATAGCGAAGGCAATCACAAATGTATCGCTTGCGGAACTTGCGAGCGCAACTGTCCCAACGGAACCATCACTGTCGAGACGAAAATGGTGGAGACTCCCACGGGTACAAAGAAGAAAAAACTCGCCCGCTACATCTACGACCTCGGTTCATGCACATTCTGCCAGCTCTGTGTGACCACATGTCCCACACAGGCTCTGCAGTTCACCAACCAGTTCGAACAAAGTGTCTTCACCCGTTCCAAGCTTGTCAAGCAGCTCAATTATCTGCCCGAAAAGCCCGAACCTGAACTCACCGAAGAAGAAAAAGCCAGACTGGCCGCCGAGAAGGAAGCAAAAATTGCTGCCGCCAAGGCCAAGGCTGAAGCTCTGAAAGCCGAACGCGAAGGCGCAGCATCCGCTGAATCTGCTCTGGTTCCCTATCCAGCTCCTGCTGCCGACGACCCTGCCGCCAAGGCTCTTGCCGCCGCCAAAGGCGATCCCGAAAAGGAAGCTAAGATTCGTGCCGCGCTCGAGCGCGCCGCCAAACTCAAGGCCGAACGCGCCGCTCAGTCCGGAAACTCCGATAAATAATCCACGTTTCCGTATCAATCAGTTAAATCAATAAAAATTATCATAATGGATTCAGTAGGAAGTATCATTCTTTACACGATCGTGTCACTGACGATTGTGATTTTCTCGGTACTGGCCGTGACTACCCGCAAGATCCTGCGTGCCGCCACCTACCTGCTGTTTACACTGTTCGCCACAGCTGTTGTCTATTTTATGTTGGACTATCAGTTCCTTGGCGCGGTGCAGATTGCGGTATACGCCGGCGGTATTCTGGTCCTGTTCGTGTTTGCGATTTTGCTCACGAGTCATCCCGGCCACAGCTCCGAGCCTCTGACTTCGAAACGCCGTGCTCTCGGCCTGATCGCATCCGTGCTCATGCTGGGTGTCACCGGTTACTCGCTCCTGGCGCGCTGCAATTTCTTCAATGCGGCTCCTGAAGCTGCCAACCCCGACATGCAGCAGATCGGCACCGCGATCCTTAGCACAGGCGACAACGGTTATCTGTTGCCCTTCGAAGCCATCAGTGTACTGTTACTCGCATGTATAATCGGCGGCATCGTAGTCGCCCGCAAACGTTAATCACGCCATGGAACTCAAAGCAATTTATTTTCTGATTCCGTCGCTCATAATGTTCTGCTGCGGACTATTCGGCTTCATTACTCGCCGTAACATGATTGCGATGCTCATTTCGCTGGAGTTGATGCTCAACGCAGTGGATATGAATTTCGTGATTTTCAACCGTTTCCTGTTCCCCGGCCAGCTCGAAGGCATGTTCTTCACCCTTTTTGCCATCGCCATCGCCGCTGCCGAGACAGCTCTCGCTATCGCCATTATTATCAACGTGTTCCGTGCGTCTCATAATATCGACGTCCGTACACTTAACGAAATGAAATTCTAACAGCTATGGGCATTACATTACCGCTGCTCATTCTTGCAATTCCCCTGTTCATGTTCCTCTTGCTGGGCATCGCAGGTGTCAAGATGAGTCATAAACTTGCCGGCTGGCTCGGCTGTCTGGGTATGGGCACCACCCTCGTGCTCGCCTATACCGTTGCGCTTACATATTATTTCTGTCCCGAATTCACCGCCGAGACCGGAGAACGTATCCAGACCATCGTCTTTAACCAGACGTGGCTTGCGTTCACTCAGAATCTCGTGATAAGCCTCGGATTCCTTCTTGATCCTATCTCAGCCCTTATGCTGATTGTGATCACGACCATTTCATTCCTCGTACACCTCTATTCACTCGGTTACATGGAAGGGGAGAAGGGATTCCAGCGCTATTACGCGTTCCTCTCGCTATTCAGCTTCTCGATGCTCGGTCTGGTTGTGGCCACCAATATTTTCCAGATGTATATCTTCTGGGAGCTCGTGGGTGCCTCATCATATCTGCTCATCGGTTTCTATTACACCAAACATTCTGCCGTTGCCGCTTCAAAGAAAGCGTTTATCGTCACCCGATTCGCCGACCTCGGATTCCTTATCGGTATCCTTGTGCTGAGCTATTACTCGCAGACCTTCGATTTCCTCAAGCTCACCACCGATTCTCAGTGGGTGCTCGCCTCCACTCAGGGAGCCACCTTCATGGGTGCGTCTGTCCTCACTTGGGCGCTCGTCCTCATCTTCACCGGCGGTATGGGTAAGTCTGCCATGATGCCTCTGCATATCTGGCTTCCTGACGCTATGGAAGGTCCCACCCCCGTTTCGGCGCTGATTCACGCTGCTACGATGGTGGTTGCCGGCGTGTTCCTGGTGGCACGAATGTTCCCGGTTTATCTTCTCGAAGAATCAGCCACGATGATTGTCGCTGTCGTCGGTGCCGTAACAGCCTTCTATGCTGCTATGGTCGCTTGTACGCAGATCGATATCAAGCGTGTGCTCGCCTTCTCCACCATCTCGCAGATCGCCTTCATGATGGTTTCGCTTGGTGTGGCATCTAACGGCAATGGAGATGTATGTCATCACGGCCTCGGTTACATGGCATCGATGTTCCATATGTTCACGCACGCCATGTTCAAGGCTCTCCTGTTCCTCGGAGCAGGCGCGCTCATTCATGCCGTACATTCCAACGATTACACCGCTATGGGCGGTCTCAGCCGCTATATGCCTGTGACCCGTTGGACATTCCTCATCGGCTGTCTTGCCATCGCCGGCATCCCGCCGTTCTCCGGTTTCTTCTCCAAGGACGAAATTCTTTCAGCCGCCTATGCGTGGAGTCCTTTCATGGGTGTATGGATGACTATTGTCGCAGCCATGACCGCATTCTATATGTTCCGTCTCTACTTCCTCATCTTCCGTTGGGATGAGCCGGACTACGGTCACCACACACCCCACGATCCCCCGCTGCCCATGATGATACCCCTCGTGTTCCTTGCGGCCGTTTCATGTGTGGCAGGTTTCATTCCTTTCGGACATTTCGTTACATGGAACCGCATGCCTTACGACATTCATCTCGATCCCTGGATTGCCTGCTCGTCGGTTGCTGTGGCTATATGCGCCATCTGCCTTGCAGCTTACATGTACCGCACAAAGAATCCCCTGCCTGAGAAGATGAAGAATGCCATGCCCGTGCTTTGGGACTGGTGCCACCACCGTTTCTATTGGGACGAGCTTTACATGTTCATCACCCATAAGATAATATTCAACGGTGTCTGCCGTCCTCTCGCCTGGTTCGACCGTCACATCATCGACGGCACTATGGATTCTTTCGCCGCTGTAACCAACAAGCTCTCCCGCGTGATCGCGCCTTTGCAGAGCGGTCAGGTTCAGATGTATGTATTCGTCTATATCATCGGAGCCCTCCTCCTCGGCGGTATCACAGTGCTTTGCTTAATCTAACCATTCCGGTCACATTCGAAAAAGTAATTCAACATGTTTGAAAATATATTAATCTATTTCGTAGTCATTCCTCTGGTAATGCTGGGTCTGCTGGCTCTGTGCCGCGACATCAAGCAGATCAGAGCCGTGGCGGTGGTCGGATCTCTCGGCCTCATCGCCCTGTCGGTGGTGACTCTTGTGCAGTATCTCGGCATGCGTGCAGCCGGAGTCGAGGATCCCATGCTCTTCGTTGACTCCTGGACATGGTTCGCTCCTCTCAACATCCATCTCGCTGTGGGTGTAGACGGCATTTCGATCGCCATGCTGCTCCTTTCATCAATCATTGTATTCGCAGGTTCTTTCGCCTCATGGACCATCAAGGAGCCCAAGGCATTCTTCCTCTGGCTCATCCTCCTTTCGGTTGGTGTGTTCGGCTTCTTTATCTCCATCGACATGTTCACCATGTTCATGTTCTATGAAGTGGCGCTTATCCCCATGTATCTCCTTATCGGCGTATGGGGTTCCGGCAACAAGAACTATTCAGCCATGAAGCTCACCCTCATGCTCATGGGCGGTTCCGCCTTCCTCATGATGGGGCTCATCGGTATTTACTATCACTCGGCTCCTGAAGGCGGTCAGCTGACATGGAATCTTCTTGAGATCGTCAAGAACGCTTCCATTCCCCATGGCTGGCAGTCGTTCCTGTTCCCCATGACCTTTGTCGGTTTCGGTGTTCTCGGAGCTATGTTCCCCTTCCACACATGGTCGCCTGACGGTCACGCTTCAGCCCCAACGGCCGTGTCGATGCTCCACGCAGGCGTGCTCATGAAACTCGGTGGTTACGGTTGCTTCCGCGTGGCTATCTACACCATGCCTCAGGCAGCCCACGAGCTTTCATGGATCTTCCTGATCCTTACCGGCATCTCCGTGGTCTACGGTGCGTTCTGCGCATGTGTGAAGACCGACCTCAAATACATCAACGCTTATTCTTCTGTAAGCCACTGCGGCCTGGTGCTCTTCGCCATCCTCATGCTCAACGAGACAGCCATGACGGGCGCAATCATGCAGATGCTTTCTCACGGTCTCATGACAGCGCTCTTCTTCGCGCTCATCGGTATGATTTATGGACGTACGCACACCCGCGAGATTACGCAGATGGGCGGCATGATGCAGATTATGCCTTATCTTTCGGTTTGCTATGTGATCGCCGGTATGGCTTCCCTCGGTCTGCCGGGTCTGAGCGGTTTCGTCGCTGAAATGACTATCTTCGTAGGTTCATTCCAGGCCGGTATGACAGACTATCTCGCCGGCCACGGTTCGCTCCGCCTGGTGTTCACCATCATCGCCTGCTGCTCGATTGTAATCACCGCCGTTTACATTCTGCGCGTAGTCGGCAAACTGCTCTTCGGCCCCGTACACGACGAACACCACCGCACTCTCACAGATGCTACATGGTGGGAACGCCTCTCGACCGTCACCCTCATCATCTGTGTGGCTGCAATCGGTTGCTTCCCCAACTTCTTCAACAATCTGATCAACTTCACCTTCAAGCCCGCTATCTTCAGCGTGTTAGGCATGAACTAATAGGACAATAAGACTATGGATTACTCACAATTTTTAGCTATGAAGCAAGAAATCGCACTGCTGTGCGTATTCCTGCTGGTGTTCCTTTACGACACGTTCATGCCCCGTGAAAGCCAGAAAGGTCTTCCGGTGTTCACCGTGGTGCTCATGCTTCTGGCTACTGCGGCCGGATTCTGCTCTCACTGTCTCGGCACAAGCTGCCAGTCTGAAGTGTTCGGTGGCATGTATTTCACATCTCCTGTTGTGGCAGCGATCAAGACAATACTGAACATCGGTGTTGTCATCGTTCTCATCCAGTCTATCAAATGGGCCGGCGGAGAGTTGATGATCATGCGTCGGGGCGAGTTCTACGAACTTCTGCTTGTCACGCTCTTCGGCATGTATCTGATGGTTTCGGCACGTCATTTCCTGGTGTTCGTCATCGGTCTCGAATGTGCATCGCTTCCTCTGGCAGCGATGGTCGCTTTCGACAAAAACCGTTACGAGAGCCATGAGGCAGCCATAAAATACATCCTCACCGCCGTGTTCTCGTCTGCTGTGTTCATGATGGGTCTCAGTTTCGTTTACGGCCTGACAGGCTCGCTTTATTTCGATAAAATATATGCGGCCGTCTTCGGTGCCGAAAGCACTCTGCTCGTCATGGCTGTCGCCTTCGTTATCGCTGGTATCGGTTTCAAGCTCTCGCTCGTTCCTTTCCATCTCTGGACGGCCGATGTTTATCAGGGTGCTCCCACATCCGTGACCTCATATCTCTCGGTTATCTCGAAAGGAGCCACAGCGTTCGCGTTCCTTGTGGTCATGGCTCAGGTGTTCGGCTCGGTTTATTCTCAGGTTTGGGAATGGATGATGTACGCGCTCATTATCCTTACAATCACTGTCGGTAACCTCTTCGCTATCCGTCAGCGCAACATGAAGCGCTTCCTCGCATTCTCGTCCATCTCGCAGGCCGGTTACATCATGCTCGGTGTGATCGCTTACAATGCTCTCGGTCTCGCAGCCATGATGTTCTACATTCTGGTGTACATCTTCTCGAACCTCGGTGCTTTCGGCGTCATCGGCGCAATCGAAAATGCCACCGGCAAAGTCTCCATGGACGATTACCGCGGCCTCTCCAAGACCAATCCCAAGCTTTCGTTCGTGATGATGCTCGCGATGTTCTCGCTGGCGGGTATTCCTCCCTTCGCAGGATTCTTCTCCAAGTTCTTCATCTTCACAGGTGCTCTTCAGGGTGCGTCGGTTGCCATCTATGTGCTGGTGCTCATCGCCCTTATCAACACCATCATCTCGCTATATTACTATCTCCTTGTTGTCAAGGCCATGTATATCAGTGAGGATGAATGTCCCGTTAAGAACTTCAAGTCGGCATGCTCCGAACGCATCGGCATGTGGATCGCCGTAGCTGGTATCCTGTTCCTCGGACTTGTAAGCCCTGTCTACGACACATTGATTGAACTCGCCGCCAACAGCGAGATCGCCACGTACTTCCTCCGCTGATTCCAATCGCGTTATACATACGGCTCCGGAACATAAAGTTTCGGAGCCGTTTTCATTATTCTTTACACGAAAATTTGTAAATTTGCACGTATGAAACCAAATAGCGACTATAAACGCCTGTTCGGACTGATCGGCTATCCGTTGGGACACTCTTTCTCGCAGACTTTCTTTAATCAGAAGTTTGAGAACGAGCGCATTGACGCACGTTACATTAATTTCGAATTGTCAGACATATCGAAACTGAAGGAAGTGCTTGCTGTCAACGATAATCTCGCAGGCTTCAACGTGACCATACCCTACAAAGAACTGATTTTCGGCTATCTCGATGCAATCGACCCGGAGGCTAAAGCTATTGGAGCGGTGAATGTTGTCAAAGTGTTCCGTCAGCCCGACGGGTCGCGAAGTCTGAAAGGATATAACAGCGACTCGGTAGGTTTCGGCGATTCGATACGTCCGATGCTTTCTCCCGAGATTCATCGCCGTGCACTCGTACTTGGAACCGGTGGAGCTGCGAAGGCCGTGGCCTATGCCCTGCGCAAGCTGGGGCTGGAGGTGACGATGGTGTCACGATCCAAGACCACCGATGTGGTGACCTATGCTGAACTCACACCCGAAATCGTGGCCGATCATCATGTCATAGTCAACACCACACCGCTGGGCATGTATCCACATGTCGACGAATGTCCCGAGATACCCTATGATGCACTCACCCCTCAGCACATCTGCTACGATCTGCTCTACAATCCCGACGTCACGCTTTTCATGCGTAAAAGCGCCGAGCGCGGAGCGCAGGTGAAGAATGGGCTTGAGATGCTGCTGCTTCAGGCTTTCGTCTCCTGGAACATCTGGAATAAATAACCGAATACATTATCATACCTTCTTATGTCTACTAATCTTAAGGATGCCACGCCTGACCGTTATATCATTATATCCAAGATAGTGTATATCGCCATGGCTGCCTTTATTCTGATTCCGTTTGGACTCCTTGGCCTCCCCGGACTCGTGATATCCGCTCCGATTGCCTTGCTTTGCGGTCTGGTTTACGCATTCTGTCTCGAGAATCCTTTTCCGAAATTCAATAAGAAATGCTCGAAATATCTGCTGCAGGTGGCTGTGGTTTGTCTCGGTTTCAACATGAATGTGGAAGAATCACTCAAGAGCGGTGCCGAAGGTATGATGTTCACCATCGTCTCAGTGATCGGAGTGATGACGTTCGGCGTCCTGCTCGGATATTGGTTGCACATCAACCGTAAGACTGCATATCTGATTTCATCCGGTACCGCGATATGCGGCGGCAGCGCCATCGCGGCGGTCGGTCCGGTTGTCAAGGCCGATACGGATGAGATGGCTGTCTCCCTCGGCGTCATATTCATTCTCAACTCCATAGCCCTGTTCATCTTCCCTCCGTTAGGACACATGTTCGACATGTCGCAGACACAGTTCGGCACATGGGCAGCCATAGCCATCCATGATACATCGTCAGTGGTTGGTGCGGGAGAGGTGTTCGGTGAGCAGGCTCTCCAGACGGCTACTCTTATCAAACTTACCCGCGCCTTGTGGATCATTCCACTCGCTGTGGCCACCATGTTCATCTTCCGTGACAAGACCGGCAAAGTCTCCATTCCCTGGTTCATATTCCTTTTCGTGCTTGCCATGATTGTGAACACCTATCTGCCTCTGCCCGAATCCTTCCGTTCGGTGATGGTTTGGATAGCCCGACGCGGCATGGTCCTCACTCTTTTCATGATCGGCGCTTCGCTCACATTGAAGATGATTCGTAATGTCGGGGTGCGTCCGCTTGTGCTTGCCGTGACCCTTTGGGTGGTCATCAGCGTTACAAGCCTGTATGTAGTGCTTACAACCATTAAATGATCATGGCGCGGACCGCTGACTCACGCCGGTGGTCTGTCGTGGCCAATCTTCCTGCATTACCAGCTGCATCCGGTCTCTGCGCTGGAGTGGTTATTTTTACCCTCTCGGGATCGGTGTTGCTTCCTGTAATTGCAGCGCTTGCAGGTGCGGTAGCTCTTTTTCGCAAGCATTATGTCGCAGGTACCATCTCACTCGCCTGTGCGTTGGGATGGTGTGCGGCATCGCTGAATGAGCCGACTACACCGCCTGCCGGGTTTACTGACGGCTCGGAAATTTCGTTCACCGGCACGGTGCGCCGCGTTGTTCCGAAGTCATACCGCGACCTATATATAATTGATGTGGATAGTGTAGGGCGGACTTCGGACCGTCTGATAGCCGTGCGGTCTTTCGGTGTGGCTGTCAGCGATTCGTGGGCACAGGCTGAAGTGATCCCCGGTAACAGGGTCATCGTCAGGACACGGCTGCGCGATGTCGCAGAGGGAGCCTATCCTGGTAAGATCAACTATTACCGAAATCTGGGAGTTTCGGCCTTCGGAACACTTTTGCAGGGAAATATCAGTGTGACCGGGGATGAGGTTAATTTCAACGGATTTTGGTACAGACAGCGAATGAACCTTTCTGCCCTTTTGGCCGAGAACCGGCTGTCTGCCGAAACTTTCGGATTGCTCAACGCGCTCCTTTTAGGACTCGGGGACGATCTTCCGGCCGATTACCGCGAGAATTTCCGGTTGACCGGCACCGCACATGTGCTTGCGCTCAGCGGTTTTCACATAGGGTTCATCTACGCACTCATCTCTCTTGTATTGTTTCCCTTCGGCGTATCGTGGCGGCTACGAGCCCCACGGTTCATGATAAGCATCGTCGCCGTATGGTGCTATGCTCTATTGACAGGATTGACGCCCGGAGTGGTGAGAGCGACTCTGAGCTTGAGTGTCGTTTTGGCCGGACTTGTGTGCGGCCGACTCTCCGACAGTCTTAATAATTTATGTGTGGCGGTGGCTCTTATGGTGTGCGTGTGGCCTTATTGCATCTTTCTTGCCGGCATGCAGCTGTCGGTATGCGCCACGGCCGGCATCCTGCTGTTCGCACATCTTTTCAGACCCGTCGGAGGTGCGAGATGGCGTTATCGGGTGGCCGACCTCGTAGCCGTGCCATGCGGCGCAGTGTTTGCTACAGCTCCACTGCTGATGTACTATTTCCATTCACTGCCGCCACTTTTTCTACTGTCGAATTTCATAGCCGTACTCTTCATAGGTCCGCTTGTCTGGGCGGGAGTGGTTCGTATTCTGCTTACAGCCGTCGGTATAGCTGCCCCATGGCTTGATTCAGTGCTGAATTTCGCCGTGGACATCGCAGGCCGCACGTTCGGCATGATATCAGATCTGCCGGGAGACATCGGGGGGAGCCTGAGTGTGAGTGCACCGCAGGCTATGTGTCTTATGACAGCACTGTTGCTCACCGCTGTGGTTGTCACACGCCGGACCTCTCCGTCGGCTCTGCGCTGGGCGGTGCCGACCGCGCTTTTGCTGTGTGTTACGCCATTTGTAGCTGATGCCGAGCCCGAATCGGAATCCTTCGTGCTCCGACATTCCGGAATCGCGACAGTGGTGGTGCGACATAAGAGATCCGCTGCCGCGCTTGTGCGTTGTGATGACCGCGAGTATCCCGGCGTGGCGGAAAGCGTCCGGGGTGCTCTTGTGCGATACAATCGGGGTGGATGCGCCGACACCATCCGAGTGACCCGTGCGGATGTCACTTTAGGACCATTCGTGCGTACAGCCGATTCACTTTTCATCGAAAACCGTTCATACAGCCTTGCAGAACTGACTGACGGTACTTATGACAAAATCTACTGATCATGGAAATAACACAGATATATCTCAACAATTTGTATGAAGAAATCAATCAGGAGGCCTTTCAGGGTCGTCTGCCCGATGTTCTCATACAGATCGGTAAGGCCACACGTCAACTCGGGTGTTTTATCTACCCCGTGAATATCAACGGTTCGCCCATGAACAATATCCACCTGTGCCGCATACGGATAAGTCGTGCTTTCAACCGCACTCATGAGGACTACCGCGACACGCTTGCCCATGAAATGATACACATGTATCTATGGCTGGCCGGCGTTAAAGAAACGCACCACGGCCCCACATTCGTGCGTATGATGAAAGACATTAATTCGCGTTGCGGGTACAATATATCGGTGAGTGTCAGGGGCGGGGAGGCGCCGGCTGACCAGCGTCCGACCAAAAGCTATCTGGCCGTGGTGAACTGGAGGGATGGTCAGCGCACCCTTACGCGTGTGGCATCCACTTATGTATTTGAATTTCACAAGGCTGTCACCCGTTGTCCCGGTTTCAAAAGCATTGATTGGTACGGTTCCACCGACGGATGGTTCAGACGTTATCCGGCCGTCCGTACACTCAAATTCTTTAAGATAACCCCCGACGACTACGACACCCGTATCTCTCAAGCCATCCCCCTCGAAATGACCTCCCGCGAACTAAGGCTGAAAAGTTAATATACCGCCTCTGACTATATAATTTACAAGCCGTGCCAATCGTTATTGGCACGGCTTGATTCTTTGGAAGATCGTATTGGGAACTACCAAAGTAGCGCCAGGCCTTTCGGGCTGACGCTACCGGACGTTTCAACTATTTTGACTTATGAGAGCCTTGGCATCCAGTATCACTACTCATACCTAAGGTACACCACTATAACGCCCGGAGTCAAAAAAAGTCAAGTCCCCGGACTTAAAAATGCTTAAAAACGATGGCGCGAAATGGTTAAATAACAAAAAACGCAGGAGGACTTATTGTCTTAATAAATGGCCGTGTCTATTATCAATACTTCGGTTATTTTTTGAGATATTGTTAACGGCTCTGGAGAGCCAGATGTTTAATCCGTTAAAAATCTGATGTTTAGCATAAAAATTCAACACTAAAAATTTGGTCAAGTAGTTGATTTTCAGTAACTTTATGGTATCCTCCCACACATAAAGCTATGCTGATTTTCGAATTACTTGACCAATATGAGGGCATCTGCCGGAGAGCTTTCTTCGGTTGCGCACAGGCAGGAGAGGACGTCCCAAGACCAAGGACGGCAAGATCGATTTTTCAAATCCCGATAAAAGGAGGATGAAACGGCTTGATGTCGCTTCCGAAGAAGGAGAAACCTATGAACTTGTGGCGTGGTGCAAGGCTCTGAAGCAGAAAATACGACTGGTGATCCATTATCTGCCCGGAGGTGGACACCGGCTGTACTTTTCAACCGACACCTCTGTCTGCGGCAAGGATGTCTACGACATTTACCGCACACGGTTTCAGATTGAGTTCTGTTTCCGTGACGGCCATCAGTTCACCGGACTGCGCGACTGTCAGGCCCGGGATGAGAAGGCTCTGGATTTTGCCTACAATGCTTCGCTGGCAACCGTCAACATCACGAAGGTGCTCAGTAAACAGACGAAGATGCCGTTTTCTATCGGTCAAATTAAGTCTCTGATGGTCAACGCTCATTTCATAAAAAGATTTTTTGACC
>CAMWNG010000021.1 GCA_947175575.1 uncultured Bacteroidales bacterium
CACCTGCACCTTCACCACCCCCGACCCCCTCGCCTACAAATTCACCACCGTATCACCCTATTCCAATACACCGGGAAACCCCGCAAACTTAGCTGACTATGATGGTATGAGATCCATTTTCTCAACTGAGGGTCAATTCCTTGGTGTGGATGAAACCGGGTTCAAAGGCAATTATGTTATGATGAATAAAGGTGATTATAACCCAAACATGACAACTGCAGAAGTTGACAAAGTTGCTCTCACGAATAAAGGAATTGATGATTCAATTATAAAAAATATTGAAAAACAAATTGAGGGCTTTAAAACCCGACCGGATTATGACGGATACATAACTTTTGCAGAAGCGACCGATTGGTATAGAGCCGGATCAGGGGAAACCTTATACGCAGATATAACCAAGCTTGATTTTTCAGCTATTGAATTATCTAAAGTTTCAGCTTCTGAGTTCACATATCCAAACCTATCCCTAACGTCATTAGTAAGTTGCATTGGAATTTGTGGATTAGGTTATAATCCTACTATTCCTAATACTTCTGACGCATTAGCTCTAAGCTCTTGGATGAATACCCAATTTAAAGAGGGTCTCACATATGGACATATTGGTTTGAAAAGAAACACGAATGGAAGCATTTACGCTGCACCTGATGAATATGATTTTGGGATGCATGAGGATAGCTTTTTTCGAAATGTCGCAACAAAATTTGGAGAGGCATTTGCTGGTAAAGGCACTTCATTTAAAATTGAATTTTATGGTTTTATAAACAAATAGTATTACTATCTTTAATTAAGACCATTGTATACGTCACCACCTCCTATTATATATTTAAATATTAGAAAATATTGTTAACGACACGAGCTAATTAAATGAAAATCAACAGGCTGATTCGACGAATATCGAAAATCCCGATTTACTATTTTTTTCTGCCATGTGTGGCTCTGCTCAGCCTTGTCGGGATAATTATAGAGGGACAGAGCAGTTACTGGCTCGGTTCGCGTGGAGGCAGTTATCTCTATGAATATGAGTATAAGAATTTATATAAAGAGTTAGTGCCACCCTACGTTGACAAATATGAGGCTGACTCGTGTTTTATAGTAGCCCGTCAATATCCCAAAGGTAAATATTACTTCAAACGAGTAATCAACAATGCTGATATAACATACCCGGACGGTTTTTACTCCCCGTATTATTGGATTGTAAACAAGGTTGATACGGCAGTATACGGACCTTATAACTATCAAGAATTTATCTGTAAGTGCGATTCATTGAACGTGCGTATAAAATTTGAGGAAAGAAAGTAATATGGCCATATCTGAAAATATGGAATCTGTTTTTGAACTGTTTGTAAAAATAATTGGACGACTTTTATTTGTCGCACTTGTTCTCATCACGTCTTTTATAATAGTGTTGATTTATGTTGAGGCTCAACCATATATGCACTCGGTCGATTTAGGTGAGAATTATGTATATCTGGACGATGACGGAGACAAACGAATCGCACTATACATCACTGATCTTATTCGCCATCAATTTGATGATAAATATATAATAGGTTATAATAGAGATTTTGGCGCAGGCTACTGGATTATAGACATTGAGAAGGAGAGGGAGTACGGACCGTTGCTCCGTGAGGAATTCCTGCATCTTAAAGACAGCCTCGGCATAGATCTTGACTTTGACAGATAAACTTAGATTATACGCCCGTGGAGTGTGATTTTGACGCGTGGCTGTCGGATGGGGTGAAGGGTTATTGTTTGTCAATAGTCCAGATTATTATTAATTTTGTGCTTAAAAATCAAGTGATATGAAAGTTCTGAATTTTTTATTAATCGCTCTTCTTGCAGTATCATGCTCGGGTAATAAAGAGCAGAGCCGGGAGGAAGCCAAAATGGATGACATGGCTCCCGAGGCCGTGGTAAACGCTGACGTTTTCGGACAGTGGTATATCAAGAACATCTTTTTCAGCGACTCTGCCTACGTGCGTCCTGCTGATGAAGTTCCCGGCAGTCGTATGTATGTTCTCTTCGAGGAAGACGGGGCCTACTCTGTTATGACTAACTGCAACCACGGAGCGGGGCTGTGTCAACTCAGCGGTAATGCCATCTCTTTCGAGGATGCCGCCTGGACAGAACTCGCTTGCGACAATATGAAAACCGAGGAAGCTATGCGCAAAATTCTTCCGATGCTTCGCACTGTCGAAATCGAGAACGACTCTGTTATGCGTATCAACTCCGAAACCGGTGCGTATCTAATATTGATAAGAGCTACGGAAACTAAATAGGTTCCGGGGGGGCGTTTTGAGGGTTGGCAGCCACGCCGGAGACCGTCGTGGTCCGGAGGGCGGGCACGGCCATCAACCATCTACCCTCACACTCACCGAAGTTATTGTACGTTTTAATATTTATTAAATATTTTCAAATAATTTGGAATTACCCCGTTTCACATCGTATCTTTGGAAAGTTGATTGAAATAAGTGGGATAACTTTATTAATAATCTTCCCGATAATATTAGAATCGCCGTATTATTGACACGGACGATCAAAAATAACTCATTATGAATCAATTTACGAAGAGGATATTCTTAGGATTTGTGTTCATTTGTGCAGTTTGGTTTCAGGGGCTGTGCAATGGATCGGCTGTTATACAATACTCATCCATAAACAGAGTGGGCGAACCTCAGCTGATGGATGTCAAGAGTGTTTCGATTCTGAGCGAGAAGCTTCATATTTCCCATAAGGACGGCTACAATATCTTTGATGTCGAATATGTGCTGAAAAATATTTCGGACAGCCTCATAAGCGATATAGATTACGGATTTCCGGTGGATTATTATGTCGGGGCCGACTCTCTTGAGACACACAGCTTCATTATGGATGAACTTGAAGGATATTTTGAGATAGGATGGGTGCCTGAATATCTGAAGGATGTATCATTTAAGTTAAATGGACGGACTCTGCCCTTTCAATCAGCCCGCGAAAGTGTCGAGAATTATTCATATCAAGTATTTCCTGAAGATGGTAATACTGAAGGATTCCTGAGAGCCGGCATCAATCGCCGTTGGTTCTATACCCGATTTTCAATAGAACCGGGCGCCGCATGTTCGCTTACTGTGACTTATAAGGTGTATGCGCAAGCTGAATTAAATCCATACGGGGAGTTGATCAGTGTGGATCCCGATGCCTCAGGCAATTCAGACGATGAGAGCCTCATGAAGTTCGAGGACTGGAGAAACCGCCCAGACTATTTCCGAATAAACTATGATTTTGCACCGGCGGCACATTGGGGCGCGGGAAGAATCGGCAGCATAGAGATTGAAATAGATCTCACAGGAGTGGAGAACTGCTATGTGCCGCTCAGCGGCTATATGGCAAAACAACCGAAACTATATTTCTACAAATGCGACATTCCCGTGAAATATCTCAAACCGATCGATCTGAAAGTTTACCGTGACTCCACCCCATATAAGCCTTTTTACTAAGTCACACTCAATATTTAGTTTGTATTGTTATTGCCGGATAGGCTGCCATGCCGGAGGCTGGCGGAGCGGCGGGTCATATAGATAATTTTACATGACGGCCGTGGGATTTATGGATTGTTTTTATTAACTTTGCGGAATGGAACAATATATCGTATCGGCGCGAAAATACCGCCCCGCGACGTTCTCGTCAGTCGTGGGTCAGGACGCTCTGACATCGACACTCAAAAACGCGATCGCCACTGGACGTCTGGCTCACGCCTATCTGTTCTGCGGGTCGCGCGGTGTGGGCAAGACGTCATGCGCGCGTATTTTCGCAAAAACCATCAACTGCACCAACCGAACTCCGGACGGCGAGGCATGCAACGAGTGCGACTCATGCCGCGCCTTCAATTCGGGAGCCTCGATGAATATAGTGGAACTCGACGCCGCGTCAAACAACGGTGTCGATGACATGCGCCAGCTCATCGATCAGGTGCAGGTGCCTCCCACCCAGGCGAAATACCGCGTGTTCATCATCGACGAGGTGCACATGCTTTCGGCTGCCGCGTTCAACGCTTTCCTCAAGACACTGGAAGAGCCGCCACGGTTTGTCGTATTCATCCTCGCCACGACCGAGAAACACAAGATCATCCCCACGATACTCTCCCGCTGCCAGATCTATGATTTCAACCGTATAACGGTAAGCGACATGGTGTCGCATCTGGGTCGGGTAGCCGCGGCCGAGGGCATCACGGCCGAACCGGCGGCCCTGAACGTCATCGCCCGCCAGGCCGACGGTGCGATGCGCGACGCCCTGTCCATTTTCGACCAGGTGGCGGCATCATCACGCGGAAACATCACCTATCAGAGCACCATAGAGAACCTCAACGTGCTTGACTCGGCTTACTACGTGCGGCTCGTCGACGCCTTTACCGCCCAGGACATACCAGCCGCCCTGACCGTGTTCCATGAAATCAGACGCAAAGGATTCGATTCTCACTTTTTCATCAACGGACTCGGAGCACATCTTCGCGACCTGATGATGGCCTCGAACCCCGCCACCCTCCAGCTGCTCGACCTGCCCGACGACGTACGACAGACACTCGCGCAGCAGGCATCGAAACTCAAGCCGGAATTCCTCTACGACGCCATGGGGATCTGCAACGAAACGGATCTCAACTACCGCACGTCGTCGAATAAACAACTTCTGGTCGAACTGGCACTGATCCGTATCGCCCAACTTCTGAACCCCTCCCCGCGTAAAAGTGGTCAGGGAGAGGGGTCTCTCAAACCCATACAGCCGGCTCCCGCGAAGGCCACCGCGGCTCCGGCACCGTCCTCGGCCGCACCGACCGGCATCGCACAGACATCATCGCCCTCCCCGGCCTCACCCATGGCACAGGAGCCTGCACAAACCTACCGTCCCGCACAGCCGCAACATCCCGTCACAAACGCGGCTGACCCCGGAGCCGTACCGCCGCCGCGCCGCAAGGAGGCGACTGTGCTGCGCGTAGGCGTCACGGGCAACGACACCGGGCGGCCACAACGCCCGGCGCCCGCCTCTGCCGCAACCATGACACGAACGCCGGCCGAACTGACTGTCGAGATGGTGCGTCAGGCATGGACAGAGTTCGCCAATTCGCTCCCTGCGGCTCAGAATGTGCTCAAATCCGAACTCCTGAAACTCACCCCGGAAAAAGTCAATGACCGATGGACAGTTGTATCAGATAACACCGTGGTAGCCACGATGCTCACCCAAAGCGCAGACCTGATAGCGGCAGGGGTGCGCCAGCGGCTGTCGTGTCCCGATTTCAACTATGAGCTCGAGATTCACGAAGGCGAGCTTCCTCCGCGCTACTGGTCGCAGCAGCGTGTGCTCGAACACCTGCTTGAAAAAGATTCATTCCGGGATTTTTACAACAAGATGAAACTTTCTCTCATCTAATCATACATTACTCAACGACAAAAGGACGCACCCAGAACAGGGGTGCGTCCTTTTGCCGTTGAGTCGCCGCGCGTCAGTTCCTGAATTCGTCCGGATAACGTGACGGTTTGAGAATCATGCGGAGCGAAGTGGCGAAACCGAAATAGTTCCATATCCAGTTAAGGAAAACCACAAGCTTGTTGCGCATGCCGAGCAGCGTGACCAGATGCACGGCCATCCACATTATCCATGCAAACCATCCGTCGAAATGAATCTTGCCCATATCGACCACGGCACGGTTGCGCCCGATCGTAGCCATAGAACCTTTGTCGTTGTAGCTGAACGGTGTCATCGCCTTGCCCGGGGCAAGGTTGAGGTTACGGGCGAGATTCCGGCCCTGCTGGATGGCGGGCTGAGCCAGCTGAGGACATCCGCGCGGGAAGCGATCGTCCATATGTAGCGAAATATCACCTATGGCGTAAACATCCGGCGCTCCTGTCACGCGATTGAACTCATCGACGATGAAGCGTCCGCCGGGTCCCGGCTTAACATCACAGCCTTCGAGATCGATTTGATTGCCTACGATACCGGCAGTCCATATCACCATTCCGCAGTCGAGAGTCTCGCCGTCGGCAAAGGTGAGCGTGTGATCCTTGTAGGACTTCATGGTCTTTCCCAGCCGAACGTCCACCATCAGTTCCCGCAAAGCCGTAAGGGCGTCGGCCGATGATTTCGCGCTCATGGTGCGCAGGAGTTTATCAGTGCCTTCATAGAGCACAACCCTCACCTCATCCATATTGATGCGGGGATAGTCGCGGATGATGGTCCAGCGTTTCATTTCGCCGAGCGCGCCCGCGATTTCCACACCCGTAGGTCCCCCGCCCACAACGGCAAACGTGAGCAGCCGGCGGCGCTCTTTCGGATCTGCAGTACGCGAGGCTCTCTCCAGATTGTACAGTATGGCGTTGCGCGCCTTGATGCTCTCCGGTGCCGACTTGATGGTATAGACATTCTTCTCAAGGCCTTCTATGCCGAAGAAATTGTTAGTGGCGCCCGCAGCTATCACAAGCGAGTCGTATGGCAGTTCCTCGTAATCGGTATATACGATCTTTCGGGCCACATCCACACGGGAGACATCGCCCATCGTGTATCTGACGCCGCGCATGCGCCGGCGGCGCACCTCGCGGCGCAGCGGGAAGGTGATTCCGGCAGGTTCGAGGCCGGCCGAGGCCACCTGATAAAAAAGCGGAGCGAAACTGTGGTAGTTATGTCGGTCCACAAGAGTCACCTCCCACTGTTTCTTATCAATATATTTAGCCAGGTTAAGGCCGCCGAAGCCGCCGCCCACTATTACGAGTCTTTTTTTCTGTTCCATAGGAGAATCGGTTATGATCGCGTCCCCATACGGGGATGAATTACTATTAAAAATATCCGGGACAATATAGGCGCATAAAGCCCGCTACCGTATTTATAACACATGAATATGTGAAAAAGTAGGACAGCTATCATGAAAAAACTTAAAAACATCAGTGCTTGCGCGCGCATTTGCGTATGTCGGATTTTTTTCGTAACTTTGTACTCAAATGTCCGATACGCGCCAGACACGAAATTCAGTGCTGCTTCCCGAGCCCACGCTCAGGAGGCTTCCGTGGTATCTGGCTTATGTGGCCATGCTGAACCAGGAGGGCGTTGAGAATGTGTCGAGCCGACGGCTGGCGCAGGATCTCGCCGTAGACGCCTCACAGATAGCCAAAGACCTCTCGTTCATCAACATCAAGGGCAAGACCCGCATAGGCTACGATGTGGCCGAGCTTGAGGAAGCCCTGCGCAACTTCCTGGGCTTCAGAAACCGTCACAACGCAGTGATGGTCGGAGCCGGGTCGCTTGGCGCCGCACTGATGCACGACTCGGGCCTTCAGCACTACGGTCTGAACATCGTGGCCGGCATAGACACAAATCCGAAGATAGCCGACACGGTGATAGCCGAAATTCCCGTCTATACGCCGGACCGGCTCGCCGGACTGGTGAGGGACATGGACATCCGCATAGGCATCATCGCCGTGCCTGTGGAACACGCGCAGGAGGTGGCCGACAGCCTTGTGGCCGCGGGCGTCAGAGCCTTATGGAACTTCACCCCCCGGCGCATCACGGTGCCCGCAGGGGTAGTGGTGGCCAATACGTCCATCTACTCCCATCTGGCTGTGATGTACAACCGTCTGGCCGAATCAGATTCAAACTCCGCGGAGTCATGAAAGCTGTCAGACTGGACACTCCCGTCAAAGCGGCTCTGATGGCCGACTCGGCCTGCCGCCCCGACCGTCGGATGCCCTTGTTTGTTCCCGAAGGCGCATGGACCGTGGAAATCCGCCCGGCCGTACGTGTGGGACGCCTCGGCAAAGCAATGCCGGAGCAATTCGCCGGACGTCATATCGACGCATGGGGTCTTGTGGCCTACCTGAAGCCCGCCGTACCGGATGTTCTGGCAGACATGACCGATGACGCTCTGTGCACCGGCACATGGAACAGCGCGCAGAACCCTTCCGACGCCCCGATGCCGGTGAACATCGACGGGCAGACAGTCCCGGTGAATCTTCGCACCATCTGCACCGAAGGCGCGCACCAACTCTCGAGGCTGTCGGCTGCGGCAACCTTCAAGACAGGCGACATCATAGTGCTTCCGCACGTGCTGGCAACCTTTCCGGGCAGACCGGACACCGATATTTCCGCCACAATGGGCGACACGATTCTGCTCTCGCTCACACTGAAATAACATAACCGATTCTTGAACAGATTATTTAACCATATCATACTGAAATCAATGTTGCGACATCTGACACTCACAATCTCTCTCATTGTCGGATTGGCGTTCAGCGCATCCGCTTTCCAGCGGTCATACTACGCTGAACACTCGCGCCTTGCTTCCGGCAACTGGGTGAAGATAAAAACCACCGAAAACGGCATATACCAGCTCACATACCAGCAGTTGCGCGAGATGGGTTTCAAAAATCCGTCCCGAGTGCAGGTTTACGGCTATCCCGCCACCTGCGATCTGCTGACCAACACTTTCTCCACCGACCAGCCCGATGACCTTCAACCGATAGCCACAAAACACGCCACGGACAAGATCATCTTCTACGGCGCCGGCGACTGCGACACCTACGCCACTTCCCTTGGCAAGAGCTACACGAACCTGATGCGTACCCGCACGCCTTATGACACGGGTTCATATTATTTCCTGAGCGACTCGGAAAATCCCATAGAAGTGTCGCAACGCAACCGCACCAATCCGTTTTCAGACCAGACCCTGCGCGTATTCGACTCTCATCTGAGCCTTGTCTACTTCGAGGAGGAGCTTCAGAACGAGGCTTCGGGCGGGGTAATCTTCCACGGAAAAGACCTGACACCGGGCGGGAAGACAGACTATACCTTCGAAATTCCCGGATATTCTCCATATAACCGCCTGAACATATTCTGGCCATCCCCCGGGGAATACGTCACGTTCCATCACCGTCTGGGCTTCCGGTCGCCTTCGGTGCAGATGCCTCGCGCAGCTTACGAATGCGACGATGCCTTCCAGATATACAATAACGGCATCAACGACAACGGCTGTTACCCGACAGCCGCCCTCATAGCGTTCCGCAATGTCAACCAGATTGTCCAGCTTTATCCGAAAAACATCACCGAAAGCGATTTCGAGATTCCCACTAAAATAACAGTCTCAGTCACCCAGCCGGCTACCTCTCAGGAATTTCTGGCCGAGGACTTCCATGCCCTCGCCTATCCGCGACACAACGCCCTCAGCGCAGATGTGCCATCCCTGCTGATGACCACCCCGACCAACTGCAATCCCCGCCATCAGCTCTACTTCCCCGGCATCGAAGCTTCACAAATGGAGGTGTGGAACATCTCGAATCCCTACAAGATAGACAAATATCCGTTGACCAACACAGACCGTTTCGGTGAAAAGGGTGTGCTCGTGACAATGGACGCCAACTCACAGCGTCTGGCGGCTTTCATGCCCGAATGTGAGTTTCCCTCCCCCGAGGTGGTCGGCAAAGTAGACAGCCAGGACCTTCACGGAGTATCGACTCCCGATCTTGTGATAATCACCACCGCGCCGCTGCTTCCCTATGCAGAGCAGCTCGCCGACCTGCACCGTATGTATCAGAATATGGATGTGGTGGTAGTGGATCACAACCAGGTCTACAACGAATTTTCATCAGGAGCACGCTCGCCCATGGCCTACCGCCGCTTCCTGAAGATGCTGTTCGACCGTGACGAACGCCTGTCGCACGTACTTTTCTTCGGCCCGGCCAACTTCGACAACCGTGGCATTCTCACCGGCAAGGACGTTACAGACCAGCTCGTACTTTGGTCGCAGGATGACGAGAGCGACGCCGCGAGCGTAGCCCTCAATTATGCCCTGGACGCACGCATGGGCATGCTTCAGGACAACTATACCACACGCTACACAGCTCCGCTCCTCCCGATGCAGCTTGCTGTAGGACGACTTCCGATGGGCGTTGATGAAGCTCCCGCCTATGTCGCCAAGGCCACCCGCTGGTTCACCCACCCGGTGACCCCCGAGGTCTACAACAATGTGGTGGTGATGGGAGGCTCCGGTGACAACTTCACCCATCTCGACCATTCCATCGAGATCGGGGACACCATGCTCTACTGCAATCCCCGCCTCAACATACGGCCGATCCACCGCGAGATGTACATTTCCGACAACAACCGCTACCTGACCCAGGCCCTCAAGGAAGGCGTCGGATTTCTCGTCTACACAGGCCACGGCAACCCGGTGAGCACCGAGAACTGGAGCCTGTCCGACGCCAAAAACGCCGAATACGACCACCCCGTCGTAGCGATGATCTCGAGTTGCGACCAATTCGCGCTCGACCGCGACGCACTCGGACTGGTCAAGACCATGCTTACGGTGCCCAATGGCGGAGCAATAGCCGCAGTGGCCGCCTCGCGAGGCGTCTACATAAGCCATAACCAACGGACGGCAGTACCGTTCTCAGTGGGCTATGCACAGGCTCGCCACGGTCAGACAGTCGGCGAAATATACCGCGACAAACGTAACGAGTATGTAGCCTCCACCCCCGATCTGCCTTCAGCGGGCTACAAGAACATTACTTCATTCAATCTCGGAGGTGACCCTGCAATACCGATCTTCGCGCCCACACACACCCTGGTGCTCGAAACTATCGACGGACAAAAGGCCACCGACTACTCTCCCACATCGGTGCAAGCTTCTGTGCCGGTGAAATTCACCGGATATGTCAAAGACGCATCGGGCAATGCCGTCACCGGATTCTCCGGCCCGATGACTTTCACGGTCTATGACGCCCCGCGTGTGTCCCAGACCCACAACACCACCGGCATCCGGCCTTACAATCCCCGCACTATTTCAGACCCGAGCATGGTGCTCGCCCGCCAGCTGGCGATGGTTGAGAACGGCCGATTCGAAATTGAGATGTGCATCCCGGCTCCTGCATACAACGTAGCATCCAACCGAATAATAATGACTGCCTCAGATCCTGAGGCCGATTTGAGTGCCACAGGTTCGAGCCATGCGCTCAACATCTCGTATGCGCCTTTGTCGGCCGAAGAGACAGCAGCCCTCGGAGAACCGTCGATACTCTCAATGGAAATCGAAGTGGATCCATCGACCGCATTCGACCCCGCCGGAGCGAAAGCCGTGGTCAGAGCCGTGATCGACCCTTCAAAAGCGGGTCTTGATCTGCGTACGTCGGCGGTCAACAGCCGTCCCTCGCTGACAATTGACGGTTCTATACATATCGCCTCACTGATACCGTATCTCAAATCGGATGAGAACGGCACCTACAACCTGGAAATCCCCGTCGAGGGCCTCACGGACGGTGTACACACAGCGCGCCTTGACATCGTGTCTACGACCGGAGCCAAAGCGAGTGTATCCACAGAATTTACCGTCATGCGCGAAACACTTCAGCCGATTCTCACCGTAGCCGGGCGATCGGCATCCGAACCTGCGGAATTCAGCATCGATTTGCCTTGCAGCTATGTCCAGCTCGAGATAACCGATTCGGGGCGCCGTACGGTCTTCACTGCCGACAACGTATCCATGCCTTTCGTGTGGAATCTGCGCGACTCTTCGGGACAGCCTGTGGCTGACGGCCGCTATGATGCGACAATACGTGTGAAGGAAGGCGGCGCTTATGGTTCGGCCAAAGCACAATTAATAGTTCTGAAATGACACAGGTTAAACCGGCTCTTTATCTGTTCCCCGTGCCTATGAGCGCGGATGTCGCACCCGCTGAAGTGCTCCCGGCACCCAATCTTGAACTGTTAACCCGTGTGAAATATTTCGCCGTGGAGAATATCCGTTCGGCACGCCGTTTCCTGCGGGCAGTATCCCGCGATATTGACATTGATTCGCTCTCACTGGTAGAACTGTCGGAACACACTCCGGAGAGTGAGATCGCGTCCATGATACAGCCCCTCGTCGAGGGAAACGCCATGGGTGTGATTTCAGAAGCCGGCTGCCCCGCCGTGGCAGACCCCGGAGCACTCCTTGTGGCCGAGGCGCAACGCAGAGGCCTGCCTGTGGTTCCGTTGGTAGGTCCGTCAAGCATACTGATGTCTCTGATGGCCAGCGGTTTCAACGGTCAGCAATTCACATTCCACGGATATCTGCCTATTGACGCCCATGCCAGAGTAAAAGCCATCCGTGAGATGGAGCGTGCGGCCCACCGCGGAGTCACCCAGATATTCATTGAGACGCCCTACCGCAACAACCGCCTTCTGGCAGACCTCGCCGCGACCCTTGCGCCGGCGACACGCATATGCGTGGCCGCAGATGTCACCGGACCGGCTGAATCAATCGTCACCCTCACCGCATCCGGATGGCGCTCGCGCAAATACGATTACGCCAAAATTCCCACCATTTTCCTTATCAGCTCCCTATAAGCGACCCGACAATGGCAAAATATAACCGTCGTTCCTCACGCCCGATGCTCGACCTTCCGAGTCTGTTCGACTCGCCGCAGGACGCCTCACCGTCAATCGAGATCGATCTGAGCGCTCCACGTCCGCGCGACGGGGCCGACGAATTTGCCGTGGCCGACGAATACAGGTCTCCGCTCCGCCGCCTGAGGTTCATATCTTTCGGCTCGGGTTCAAGCGGGAACTGCTCTTATGTAGGAACACAGGACACCGGTCTTATCATCGACGCGGGAGTAGACAACCATCGCGTTGTCGACGGACTCCGCGACGCCGGTATCGACATCGAGACCATACGTGGCATAGTGCTGACCCATGACCATGCCGACCATGTGCGATATGCATATGCCATCCTGCGGCACCACAAGCACATGAAACTCTACTGTACCATGCGCACTCTCGAAGGAATCCTGCGGCGGCACAATCTCTCACGACGCATCCGCGACTACCATTCCCCGATATTCAAGGAACAGGAATACAAGTGGGACGATCTCTCACTCATCCCATTCGAGACATCGCACGACGGCACTGACAACGTAGGCTTCTGCATACGCTTCGACAACACCTGCTTCGTGCTGGCCACAGACACAGGCATAATTACCCCCAGAGCCGAATTTTATCTCCGGCAGGCCACCACCATGGTCATCGAGAGCAACTACGATGACATCATGCTTGAAAACGGCAGTTATCCGATGTACCTGAAAACACGTATCCGATCAGACAAAGGACACATGGACAACGCCGCCACGGCTCGATTTCTCGCCCAAGCATACTCACCTTCGCTGACCCATATCTTCCTGTGTCACCTGAGCGAAGACAACAACACTCCTGAAACGGCCCTGGCCACATCAATGAATTCACTGCGAACCGTAGGCATAAATCCGGCGGCATCCCCCGCCAATATTCCGGCAGGAACCGTCTGGATATCCGCACTGCCGCGTCACGAAGTCACCGATCTCTACATTTTATAATCTCGCTATAGTTCCCGGTGGCACAATAAACGAGGCAGCGCGGCGTTATATGATTGTTATGACCCGGCTCTGTCGGAGCCGTCTCAATTCATTACCGCATGAAAACCAATCTCAAGATATCTCTCCTCTCGGCCTTCGCACTGGCTTGTATGCCCGCGCTCACGGCACAGAACATCAAGAACGAATTCAACCCGATCCAGACCGGCGTGACCTCACTGAGCATCGCACCCGACGCGCGCGGCGCGTCGATGGGCGACCTCGGCGCGGCCACAGATCCCGACTGCAACTCGCAGTTCTGGAATCCGTCGAAATATGCCTTCGCATACAGTCAGGGCGGCGTTGCCCTCAGCTACACCCCGTGGCTGCGCAAACTGGTCAATGACATCTTTCTGGCCAATCTCGCGGGCTACTGGAAACTCGGTTCACAGGACAATCAGGCCCTGAGTGCCTCGTTGCGCTATTTCTCGCTCGGCGAGGTGACATCGACCAGCGGCGGCGACAACATAGCCCAGAGCCTTAATCCTTATGAAATGTCGTTCGACATAGGCTATTCGCGCAAGCTGTCCGAGAAGTTCTCAATGGGCGTAGTGTTCCGTTACATCTATTCCGACCTTGGATTCTCCGACTCGTACGCAGGCGACCAGAGCACGGGCGCGTCCGCTTTCTCGGCCGACATTTCAGGCTATTACACCACCTATCCTATGATCGGTCGCAACGAATGTCAGTGGTCGTGGGGCTGGGACATCTCAAACATCGGTACCAAGGTGGCATATAACAACGGCGAAAATCCGGCGTTCCTCCCCACAAACCTGCGTCTGGGCACCTCGTTCACATTCCCTCTGGCCGATTATCACACATTGTCGGTGAATCTCGACCTGAACAAACTGCTCGTGCCTGCACGTCCGCGTCAGGCCGACTATGACGTGAACACCCCCGAAGGCCAGGCCGAATATATCGACGCCCTCACCAAATGGGAAGATATGTCGCCCTTCACAGGCATATTCAAAAGTTTCTCCGACGCTCCCGGTGGCATGAAGGAGGAATTGCGTGAAATCACATGGAGCTTCGGCGCCGAATACAGCTATAACCAGCAGTTCTTCCTGCGCGCAGGCTATTTTTACGAAAACGAATTCAAGGGAAACCGTCAGTATTTCGCTGCCGGCGCGGGGTTCTCGCTCAATGTAGTGCGCCTGGATGCTTCATACATGCTCGCCACCGCGCAGTCATCTCCTCTTGATCAGACCCTGCGTTTCACCCTCACATTCGACATGGACGGTCTCCGCGACCTTTTCGGCCGCAGACGCTAATCCGAATATTATGGACGTAAAAGAAACCATGCGGCAGATCCTGGACGCCGAAAGCCGGGCCATCGCCGAAATTCCGGTCACCGACGCCTATCAGCGCGCCGTTGACCTCATTTTGCATCATGTCCACTCGCTCGGCGGAAAACTCGTGACCTCTGGTATGGGCAAAGCCGGCCAGATAGCCATGAACATCGCCACCACTTTCTCGTCGACAGGTACACCGGCGGTGTGGCTTCATCCGTCAGAGGCGCAGCACGGCGATCTGGGCGTACTGCAGCCCAACGACCTGATGCTGCTCATTTCCAATTCAGGCAAGACCACCGAAATCGTGGAACTGGTAGCACTTGCCCGCGGTCTCAACCCTTCGCTTCCGATCATCGTGATAACAGGGAATCCGGACAGCCCCCTTGCAGCACTCGCCGACGCCGCACTCATCACGGCGCCCGCCGCCGAAGTGTGTCCGTTAGGCCTCACGCCTACCACCTCCACCACCATGATGACAGTGATCGGCGACGTTCTTGTGGTGGCGGTCATGAAGGCTATAGGTTTCACACGCGCCCAATATGCCCTGCGTCATCATGGCGGATATCTCGGGCAAAAAGCGCAACAATAAGCCTGCGGGCAGCATCCTGCTCTCAAACCTCCTCAGCATAAAACATACAGTCTGACAGTTAACAGTCGATAAAAAACATGTCCTCCAACCAGCACAATCTCCCAAATCCTTTCAACGCCGAAATCGACGGCGATGTACGTGTAGCCATAATCTCCGCAGAATGGAACGGCCACATAACCTCCGCCCTCACTGACGGATGTGTGGAAACGCTCAAGAAGCACGGGCTCTCCGACGACCTTATTGACGTATTCCACGTGCCCGGCGCCGTGGAACTCACTTTCGGCGCATCCGCCGCCATAGAGTCAGGCGCATTTGATGTGATAATCGTATTCGGATGTGTCATACGCGGAGGAACACCGCACTTCGACTATGTATGTCAGTCGGTCACGCAGGGCATCACATCGCTCAATGCCGAATGTGATATCCCTGTGATTTTCGGAGTCCTGACAGTCGACACCGAGGAGCAGGCCATCGAACGCATCGGAGGAATCCATGGACACAAAGGTATCGAAGCCGCTGAAACGGCATTGAAAATGCATCAGTTCGCACAACAGATAAGAGATTTATGAGAAAGATTCTATCAGTAGCGCTTTTGTCCGCCCTGACACTGCTGTCATGCGGTAAATCGGACACGCCGGAGCAGATGCTGGCCGACGCGGGAATAGAACTTGACTCCCACGACTACGACTCTGCACGTGCGATCCTTGACCGTCTCATGGCAGATTCGACCGCCATGAATTCCATGAACGTGAAACAACTGGTCACGGCAGCCCAGCTTTACACCACCATCGCGCTGGCTGAAAACAATCAGTCGTCCGAGACAGACGAAGCCTCGGCGGCACGCTGTCTGACATGCGCGCGCGACATCGATCCTGATTCGGTGGACTCATACGTCAACGCTCTCGAGGCCGAAGCCGCTCACCATCTGCGCACGATCTCTTCCGTCAGCGCATATCTCGGGCTGAACCGTGATTCTATCATCACCAATGAAGAACCGGACTCGGTAATGTGATATGGACTGGACTGAAGCACTCGGGAACCTTCGCGATTCACTTCCTGACGGCGACGATGCACCCGAAACGGTTTCCGAATCTCAAAAAAACTCAAGCGAGGAGACTCTTCACATACAATTCGAACGCAAAGGCCGTGCCGGCAAATCCGCCACGATAGTCTACGGATTCACGACATCGACCGATGAAGAAATCTCCGCCCTCGCCTCCCGGCTCAAACAATCGCTCGGATGCGGCGGAAGCGCCCGCGGCGGCGAGATACTGCTCCAGGGAGACCGCTCTACGGCTCTCCGGCCCTTGCTGACCTCGCTGGGATATAAGGTGAAATAACACCGTCAACCCGCCCGACATAATCCGGATTAATAAAACTCCCGGGTCTTTAATTTACCATCGGCCGATGGTAAATTAAAGACCCGGGAGTTTTATCGGAATATCGTTATAAGATACCAGGTCAACGCACGGCAACCTTGACGGCTCCGGCCACTGTCTTGACTACATATATGCCGGCCGACAACGAAGCGGTGCCCGTACCCATGACATGTGCTACATAAGCACCGTCAACCGTGTATATACGGGCTTCGCAATTGTCAGGCTGAACCACGGAGATGCCGCCGGTTATGGATTTCACCTTCACATCAACAGTTGTTTCAGCCACATTCTCCACTCCGAGGCTAAGAACAACGGGATTCGAATGTACAGACTCACCACAGGTGTACACGGCCGAGATTCGGAACTGCACATCTGTGTCAGCACCTGTCATCGGACAGCTCCACTCGGTTGCGGATGCCGGTAATGTCACTGCGAGTTCATTATCGCGATATATCTTGTATCCAGTAAGTTCCAGATCTTCGGCCGGCGAACTTTCGGGTACGAACTTCACGTCATCTACACAAAGTGCGAACTGATCGATTGAAATGCACCGGATTGCGAACCGACGTGTGCCGGCAGGCAGAGTCACCTCATAGCGTGTCCAGTCGGCGGGAGCATTCACCACCTGAGTCAGCTCATAGAAGTCCTTCGTGTCGGTTCCGTCGCCTTTGGTGGCCATGATGATGAAGGCTTCAAGGCCATAATACGACGAATATGACTTAGCATAGAAGGACACGGTCTGTTCCTGTCCCGGCAGGAGAGGGGATATGAGCCAGTCGTTGTTATAACCGTCCAGATCGCAGAACGCGCACATCATCTGTTGTCCGCGGTGTGCGGCGTACATCGACCTATTACCATCCTCGTCATATAGCGGGAAATCAAGCAGGCCGGGGTTGAAGACCTGAAATGCCATCTTTGCGCCTGCGTTTTCATATTCTATCGGATTCCCGTTGCCATCAAGAATACCTGTGGTACCGGGGTTCCCGTCTATATCTACCATGGTCCAGTCGCCCACATGGTCTATAATAAAGGCATCGTATGTTTCGAAACCATCCGTTACGGGGGCGCGAACACCCTTGCAGTCCGGAGCCACCCAGCGAAGTTCAGCGTTTTCGGCGCCGACACTTCCCGAAAGGACAGGCGCGGGATAGTGAGGCAAGGCAACGGGGACCTCCTGCATGGCCGAAACATCATTGTCTGCATTCTTATCCTGTGGGGCCGATACTTTAAATGTATAATACATCACATCGGCAAACGACAGATCGGCCGTATCCTTGAGCCCCACGGTGTGCGATGCTCCGGAAGCCAGTGAAGCAAGTTTGTATGATGAGACCGGAGTACCATCGCGCAGGAGGGTGAGTTCAATATTTTCTACCGGGTCGACCCCGACGTTAGAGACAGTGGCGAAGAACGATGTCTCGCGACCGACGGTCATTTCCTCCGGAGCTTCGAGCAGCGCGGCGGCCACATCATAGCGGGGAATGTCAAAAATATCAATATGATCGAGGGTCACGTGATTATTATCCGACTCACCTGCAGTCGCCGTAAAGATCACCTGAACATAATCTTCACCCTTGAAGTCAATCAAGGGAATCTGGAGCAGATTCCAGCCTGGTGCCATAGAACTGTCGTCAAGGCTGAGGCTACGCACAATCCGCTGTTCGGTTTTAGCCGTACGGACACTTATGTCGAGCCGGCTGTCATTGTCAGGGCTGCATATTACGAACACTTCGAGAGTGGGATATTCCGCATCATCGATTTTTACAAGCGGAGTAGCCACTGAGGAAGTATGTCCTTTCTCATAAGGAGCGAAGGTGAGCAGACCACCATCACCGTCGATGGGGTCGCATGCGGGCCGCATGCCTTCGCTGTCCAGATACCATGCCCCTTCAGGATTATCGAGCAGCAAACCGAGCCAGGGACCCTGCATCTCTGTCGCATCCTTGAAACTGTCGTAGAATGGCATCAGATACGGTGTACCCATTATGAAGTGAGGGCTGGTGGCAGGGGCACTCGTTCCGGCCGCGTTTGTGGCATAGACTTCATAATACATTATAGCCTGATCGGCATATTCAAGTCCCAGACGATCAACGGCAGTGAGGGCCTTTCCATCTTCCAAGATGAACTGTTTGTCATAGGCACGACGCACGCTGAAGGTCAGTCCGGCCGGATTGATAATTCCGCCGTTGACACCTTTGACCGGCGCCTCCCAGCTGACAACAGGATTACCTTTGCTGTCAAAGGTCACCGCAACACCGGAAGGTGCTTCGGGCAAGTCCACACCGAGGTATGTCTCGACCGAGGCGGGCATTCCGTCACCGTCGCCATTGCTGAATGTCAGTTCATAGGTATTGACGCCCTGCTTGCCCGTGAGATTTTCCAAAGTCATCTCGGCACCGGGCGTAATGTCGGAAAGTTCTTTGATAACCATACCGTTGCGCGACACACGCAAGCCAAGCTTGCCTTCAAGGTTACGGCCTCTGATATCCGTTGCCGGCGCCTTGAATTTCAGAGTGCATTTCAGTGCACCTGTAGCATCGGGGATTGCTGTGGGCTCTTGCACAGCGGCCGGAGCACTTGTCTTACCGCCGACTGTCAGCGAAAGGTTGTCAACTGCGATATAGAAATTATTGCCTTTGGTAACAGAATGGAAACCAAGCGTCCAGTTTCCGGCCTCGGACACTGTGAAATAGCGGTTGTAGCTCTTGTCCTGAGAACCCACGAAGGTTGTGACAGGCATCAGCTCTTCTGTCATGGCATCAGGATTGCGCTGCCGGCCTGCCTTTACCTCCATCTGCTCCTCGTAGGCGATTCCGGCGGTTTTAGAATCGAATTTGAGGTGATAGAAGTAGTCTGTATCAAGTGCGAAGATGGGTGTGAACATCCAGTCGTCCATGTCACCGTCTGTATATTTATAGTTGGTGCGCATGTCCTCGAATATATATTCGTACATCCAGGTCACATTATCGCCGTTGGCATCCCAGGCCATGAAATCGGTTGCTGACTCGGTGGTCGAGAAATCGTTTGAATACGGAAGACCGAGTCCTTTACCCATCATTACCGGAGAAGAAACAACAGTCTCGCTCTTGAGTTTACCGTCAACGACGGTAACTTCCACATAACAGTTGACCGGTGTGGCGGAGTCAACCGGTTTGGTAAATGAACATTCTGTGACGGTCTCTACCGTGGATTGTGATCCTTGCACGAATTTTACTTCGTAGCTGAGTGCATCGGCATGGATGGTGCCACCGTTCACGCCCTCGGTGGGAGCGACCCAATTGGCTACAAAATTATTACCGTCGCGACTGGCCGCGAGTTCGGTCACCGGAGCGGGCGTATCCGCGCCCACGATGAAAGTTACCGCCATCGGCTTGCCGGCTTCTGTGCCGCACACCGGGGTCACTGTCACTGTGTGCTCGCCATCGGCAAGGTCAAGATTGAGGGTGACTGACTGTCCGGCCTGAGCCGCGGGCTGTGTCTGCGGCATGATGCCGTCGGTCACCATCACATAGCTGACGGAACCGCCCTGAAGGGACTCCCCGGCCTCGGTTACGGCCGGCATTGTGAAAGTCACCCGGGTTTGTTTTCCCGCCGGAACTGCTTTAAGGTCAGCGATAGCCGCAGGAGCGCTTGCATAAGCGTTGGCAGCCGGACGTATATATGCACCGGTGACTATTTCCTGCTCGGGAAACGCTCCAAGGCAGGTTACACCTTCTTCGGAGTTCTTCGTTACATCTACCTGATAAAGATATGTCTCATCCTCAGAATCGCGATAACACCAGTATAGGATGTCAGGGCTTCCGCAAGGGTCGAAACAACCTGTCTGAAGCCCTACAGGCGAAAGTCCGGTGGAGTAGAGTTTGGTGGCCACACCGGTGGATGTGTTTACCGACAGTAAATCGCCCTTATAGTCGATGGCATATACCGCGCCGTACCGGTTTATACCGACCACAGGATAACCCGTGCCGGCAAGCCGCAGCGAAGTGAATTCGGCCGTGGCCGGATCCATCCAACCGAATAAATATATCTTGCCATCGGTGGTGAAAGTTCCGTAAAAACGACGGGTGGCGGGATCGGTGGCGAAGTCGAGGGAATTATAGTTGCCGGGCACCCTGAAATTGTTCTTGGGAATCCAGGTGTCGGCGTCGTAGACATACATTCGGTAGTTGTACAACTCGCCGAGGCCGTCATTGTTGCTTACATAGTGGTAGAGTCCGTCGAGGATATCGCCACCACCGTTGACACTGATAAAAAGGCTTTCTTTTTCAAGATTCAGAGTCACGGGGCTTTCCGCCTTGAAGCTGTATATACCCGATGTATAATCAACCCATGCGGCGGGACCAACGATATTGCCGTGAATCACAGGCGCCTCCGCCACGGCCGGAGCCGAGGCATAGAGGGCTGCGATAGCTGTGACACACAGGCCGGTGATAAGATTGTTTTTCATTGCTTTATTACATGACGGTATGTCTGAACCGGAGGAACAGACATACCTGTAAGACTTTTCGGTTTATTATTTAACCACGACTTTGAACACTTCGCCGTCGACAGTCACGATATAAATACCTCCGGCAAGCGAAAGATTGACAGAGCCGGTACCGGAAGCGACAATGCTGCCGCCAAGAGTTACGACATCATAACGATTCTTGCTATTCAGAACAAGCTCGGAATCCTTAACCGAGATAAGAGCCGGGTCGACAGTGGCCGAGCTTACGCCCGAAATGATCACATCAACAGGATCGGTGGGTGCGGATTCAGCATTGTTATAAGCGGTTTTGACGAAGTATAAACCGCTGGATGCAGCCCCATCGGCAAACTTGTATTGTGTGCCGACGATAGGCTCGTCGTTCACCTTCACATCCTCGCGGTAGAGATTGTAACCGAGATGTTCGGTGGGTTCGGACAGCATGCCTGAACCGGTGATGTACTTGAAGTCACAGAAAGCCAGAAGATCGCCGTAGTATTGTTTGTAGTTAATGGCGAAGTATTTTGTACCGGCAGGCACTGTGAATTCGCGATCCTCCCACTTCACATACGAAGTGAGATTCTCATGCTTCAGAACGGTGAAGGATTCCGTGGCGGCATCGGTCGAAGATATGCAGAAATCATATTCTTCGCTGATATAACTACCGTCTGTGGTCAGGATTTTGAAGCTTATGGTCTGCTCCGAACCATCCAGTTCGGGTGAAATAAGCCAGTCGTTGGCATACCACTTGCATCCCGGGAACACGAAGCATTTTCCGCCTTCGACGGGTGCATCCCAGCTTGAGCCATAAGCTGAAGGAGTAAACACGAATCCACCGGTAGCACGACCCTGATTGGGATAATCGTCAGCAACACCGGGCAAGGTGTATGTGAGATCATTATCCTTATCGACCACAGTCCACTCACCGAATGACTTGTTTGTGCAGTCATCATAGGCGGCAAAATCCTCGAGATGGGTTATAGCCCCGTCATAGAAGGGAAGTTGTGCGGCAGCATCCCATGTGAAGATCTGGAGGTCGGAGTCATACGAAAGATTGGATGCGGCAGGGAGAGCAACGACCTCTACGGGCATGGTACCGATATTGTTGGATTCGTCGGCGTCGAAACCACCGATAACTTCCACCTTGATCTCGTTTTCGCCTCCTTTGGCGCTTTCGGGTATCTGTACGGGAACATTGAGGGTTGTTTTACCATTCGACTTCAGACCCTCGCCTTCAGCGTAGCCGAGTTCTTCATCACCGATAGAGAGCATGAGGGCAAAAGGCTCCGAATCATAGTCGCCGTAGTTTTCAAGATTTACAGTGACATTCATCTTGGCTCCGGGATAGAATTTAACAGGTGCCTTCACGGCTGTGACAGCCATATCGACCTGACGTGCATCGCGGATTTCCACACAATCGATTACGGTATCGCCTTCGCGTTCACCAAGTGTTACCTCAAAACGCACCTGAATGTATTCTGCTTCGTCGACATAATCGGCAAGGCTGAACATCACGGTGGTCCAGGAATTATCGTGGGGAAGGGCAGCGAAATCGAAGCCCTCGAGTTCCTTGTAGTCGCCCCCGTCAGCTGAGACATACACCTTCAGTGTATTATCCGAAGCTTCCGGATCAAGATCGAAGTACATGAACCGAAGGACAGGATTAACTGCATCTTTCAGCGAAATGCGACCTGTTGTCAGAGCCGATGCAGCACCTACAACGCCCGAATAACCGGGAGTATAAACCATCTGTCCGCCATCGTTATCAGCCGGAGGCACAACAATGGTCGTATGTTCCCCGGAGGCGTCATAATATGAGATGGAATTTTTGCCATATCCCATCCAGCCGGTCGACAGCACCCATGTAGAATGTTTGGCCTTACCGTCGGGCCAACTTTCATCAAAGGGGAAGGGCGAAGGAGGACCTGCCACCACGGCGTTGACAGATGTGGCATACTCGGAATCCTTGCCATTAAGCTGGGATGTGACCCGATAGTAATACGAACCTTCTTCGGTGATTCCCTCGTCAATGAATTCGGTAGAGGTAAGTTTATTGGCGATTTCTTCCCATGTCACGTTCCAGGCTGAAGATCCGCTGCCGCGCTCTATCTTATATGTGACTTGTTCCGGGTCGAACCATGCTCCGTTTACTCCTTCAGCCGGAGCCGTCCAGGACACCTTGACATTTCCGTCAGGAAGCAGCTCTACGCCGAGAGCGGTGGGAGCCGCGGGAAGATCGGCGCCTATGAACACCGTAGCGGAGTTTTCATAAGGTTGCACTTCCTGACCGTCATAGTTCAGCCGGAGACGATACTGATATGTGGTCCCGGACTCAAGAGCCTCATCTTCATCGACATACGATAGTGATTCGCCGGGTTTCACATTTTCGAAAGTCTTGATTTTGACGTTCTCCGCACTCCAGTCATCATTGTCGCGACGTGTCAGGACAATAGAGGGAATGACATCCGTCTCCGAGAGGGTGTATGCACCGTCATTGCAGGTGGTAGGAGCGGTAAAACTGATATAAGCTTTCAGAGCGGCCCCTTCGGCGGCTTTCACCTCAAATTCGCCGGCAGGGTCGATTTTATAACCGACTTCGACTGTAGCGAAATCGCTGTCACCTTTTTTATCAAACAGATAACCGGCCACATAGTAGCAGTAGCGTTTACCGTGAGCAAGTTGTGATTCATCGGTGAAAGCCAAGTCATCAAGCCAGTTCACATCCGTGAATTCTTTCACGATTTCGGCTTCCTGTTCATTAAAATAATAGCCTTCATTGCGGAATACACGTACTGAGAATCTCGTGGTAGCTTTCTCTTCTTCCGTAATGTATTCATAATCATCGCTCCACCAGGCGGTGCCGGGAGCAGTGAATGAAAGGTCAACGAAGCCTGTGCTTGCATTGAATTTTGCGTAAACATCAGTCGGGGAACCCAGACGCAGATATGCGTTTTCGTTATGTCCCGCGTTTGACTGCGCGGATACGCCCCCTAAAGTGTTGAGTGCTTGCGTGAGAATCTCGCCTCCCTGAGCTGTTCCCACAGCCAGCAGAGTCGCGCACCCCACAAGTGAATAAATGAGCTTTTTCATTCTAAAAATACTGTGAATGTATGAAAGGTTTTTGTATGTTCCAATAACGAAGCGCCGTCACCGGCGCTATTCTTCTACAAAGTTAAGAATTTATTTGCAAACAATAGTAATAGGTTGCCTAAAATCTTGTCACTTTTGGCAATTTGCTATATCACTCCCTTTCAGGGAGTTGATTCAGCACCTTTTTACTATACAATTTTTCGATCCGATTTATGAATTTCAACGCTTGACGTAGGCTTCAAACAGTTTTTCAAAAGTGGCGTCAAGATCGTGCGTCAGACCCGGATGAGGTCGGGTCGTTGTGATACATGCACTGCGCACTGCTGTCAGCCAACGGAAACGCTCATGAGCCTCCAGGGTGCCTATCGGACCGGGGCAACCCTGCGCTATAAGTTCGAAACTGCGCAACTGTGCCTCTATGGCGTCAATGTCAGCATCACGGTCGAGCAACGCCACCAGTTCACGCGGAAATTCAATCCTCGCCCAAACGCGCCTCCGGCGTTTGCACATCATCACCAGCCCCACATTTATTACCTCACCGCGCTCCACACGGGGAGTCAGCTGCACCACGGCATATTCGTAAAGGTGGAGCGGTGTATCAGAGCTGTTTTCTGGCTTGGATTGCATGGTCTGTGAAAATTTTCGAGTTAGCCAGCCGGGTTGTAAGAAAAGTGGTGTAAACCCGACGTTGCTCGTCCGGATCAATTCCGGGCTCGGATTGGCGGAGCCACTCCTCCGGAATCATGTCTACAATGGCCTTTATAAGTTGTGGAGTGATAGTCCGGCGCATGATATCATCGGCCTCGAGCATGCGGGTGGCATGCGGCAGCAGGGCATGGCTTTTGATATACGCGAACGGTGACAAGGCAGCTTTCTCCCAGCCGTCCCAGTTATGATGGAAATATAATGATGATCCGTGATCTATAAGCCACAGGGCACCGCGCCAAAGGAGCATGTTGGTGTTCGTAGCCGTACGATCAACATTTGTAAGGAACGAATCGAGCCATACTATACGCGAAGCCTCTACATGGTCCGGCTTATTTACTGTGACATCCCATGTGAGCGCTCCGCTCAGGAAACTCATTCCCATATTGAGTCCGCGGGAAGCCTGCAGCAGTTGCTGCACCTCCTCGTCCGGTTCAGTGATGCCGAACGCTTCGTCGAGATTCATGAACACAAGCTGGGGGACACGCATTCCCGCAGCCGTGGCTATCATGCCGCCCACGAACTCCGATATCAAAGCCTTGGCGCCATGACCTCCCCCGCGGAGTTTCACCACGTAGGGATAGCCGTCGGCTCCGTCAGCGAGCACCGGCAGTGAGCCACCCTCGCGCAAAGGTGCGGTATAACGTGCCACTTCGATCAGAGGGGGACGCAACAGCTCTATTTCATCTTTGGCATACTCCATAATTGATATTTCGTTTTGCAAAAATAACACTTTATTCGCACAAATGGGATATTCGCAAATTTTAAAATTTCCTAATACAGCATAAATTCTTTTTTTCGAGTGTTATATTTGCAGACGTCCCCCCTCGGGGACATCATCCACTGACAATAAATACACTCATGATATGAAAAGTTTCGAAGACCTCGGGGTCCGCGACGACCTCCTCAAAGGAATAAAGGAATTGGGTTTTGAGAATCCGATGCCGGTTCAGGAAAAAGTAATACCCACATTGCTCACAGGCGATCACGACCTGGTGGCGCTGGCACAGACGGGCACGGGCAAGACGGCCGCGTTCGGTCTGCCGGTGATCCAGCGTGTCGACACATCGCGTCGCGTACCGCAGGCACTGATTCTCGCGCCTACCCGCGAGCTGTGCCTGCAGATTGCCGGAGATCTCGCAGACTTCTCGAAATATGTGCCTGATCTTAAGGTTCTCCCCGTCTATGGCGGATCGAGCATCGAAAGCCAGATTCGCGCGCTGCGCGAAGGCGTGCAGATCATCATCGCCACCCCGGGACGTCTTATCGACCTGATAAAGAGAGGTGTCGTCAAACTCGATGACGTGCATACGGTCGTACTCGATGAAGCCGATGAAATGCTCAACATGGGCTTCGTTGACAGCATAAACGACATCCTCGCCCATGTGCCTGAAGACCGCAAGATGCTTATGTTCTCGGCCACTATGCCTGCCGAGGCCGCCAAAATCGCTAAAAAGTATATGAAGGATCACGAGGAAGTAGTGGTCGGCACGAAGAACGAAGGCGCTAAGAATGTGCGCCATATCTACTATATGGTAAACGCACGCGACAAGTATCTCGCCCTCAAACGTGTATGCGACGATTCTCCGAACATATACGCCATCGTGTTCTGCCGCACACGCCGCGACACTCAGGAAATCGCCGACAAACTTATAGCCGACGGCTACAACGCCGACTCGCTGCACGGCGACCTCTCGCAGCAGCAGCGCGATCTCGTGATGAAGAAATTCCGCGACCGTGTGATCACCATACTTGTAGCTACGGATGTGGCTGCCCGCGGACTTGATGTCGACGACCTCACGCATGTCATCAATTTCGGTCTGCCTGACGATACGGCTGTCTACACCCACCGTTCAGGCCGAACCGGTCGTGCAGGCAAGACCGGCGTCTCTGTGGCCATCATACACTCGCGCGAAAAGGGCCGCCTGCGCGAGATCGAACGCATAATCGGCAAGAAATTCGAGCGCAAGGATGTTCCGACTCCCGAGCACATCATCGAAAAACAGCTTTATAATCTGGCCGACCGGATTGAACGCGTCGAAGTGCCGGAAGAAGAAATCGAGCGCTATATGCCCGGTGTGCTGAAAAAGCTGTCCTGGCTTTCGACCGAGGACCTCGTGAAACGCGTCCTCTCACTTGAATTCAAACGTCTGCTCAACTACTATAAGGACGCACCCAACATCGACTTCATCGACGAGAAACCCGCACGCGACAAGAAAAAACACGAACCCCGCTCCGAGGCCGACAAAGACCGCCGCACAGCCGAGAAAGGCATGGAACGAATCTATGTTGACGCCGGTAAATCAGACGGTTTCTATGCCGGAAACCTGATCGAAATGCTGAACCACACGGTTCACGGTCCGCGTGTAGATGTCGGACGTATCGATCTGATGCCCTCTTACAGCCTCTTCGATGTCAAGAAGGCTGACGCGCGCCGGGTAGTTGATGCACTACGGGGAGCAGACTTCTACGGACGCCGACTTTATGCCGAAGTGGCCGAAGCCGACAAGGACTACGCCCGTGCGTCGGGCCGTAAGAAACCCCGCCAGAAAAAATCCGCCAGATAAGGCAGATCATTGATGACAAAAGACAGAAAGCCGGGTAACCGACCTCCGCTTTCTGCCTTTTGTCATCAACCGAATTATTGAGTGACGAAATATTTCTGAATAGTCTGAGGTGATTCGGGGATTTTTGTGTATTTTTGCACATGCAAATGTTGAGAGTGATAAAATACGGAGCTGTCGCGGTGGCTATGTCAATGGCTGCCGGAGCAGCCGCACGCACTGCCGCGAGCTGGTTTTCGCAGGCTCCCGCACGGGTGATCAGCGGAGTGCCGCGCACTGTACGCCTCGATGCCATCGACTATTTCCGCAGCGGTCTGGCCCGCGATGTCATGGCTGACAGTGACACACCTGTCCGCGTCACCGAGATGACCGATCGTACCCTGACTTTCCGGCACGGCGAACACACTTCGGTGCAGATCGCCGTTCTTCCTGCCGGCCGCGATACGGTGCTCGCGGTGGTGACCACGGTGGACGCCCCCACTCCCGTAAGCGGCATCCGGTTCTACGACCGTAACTGGGAGCCTCTCCCGAAGCAACCGTTCGTTATGCCTGCTTTCAGCGAATGGCTCGTACCCGGCGCCGACGCCGATGTTCTTCAGGCCACGCTGGGGTTCATGCCCGCCACAGTCCGTTTCAACGAATCTGCCGATTCACTCATTATGATCAATTCCGGCATTGAGAACGCCCGGCTCAACGGTGTTGAGGATTCGCTGATTCCATCGCTCACATATTCAGTCAGAAACGCAAAATTCCGTCCGGCAAAATGAAAACACCGGGAGCCATAACCCTTCTTGAACTTAACAGCCGCGTAGCGTCAGTCCTCGGTGCCGCACCGGGCCTCAACGACGTATGGGTCATCGGTGAGACGTCAGATCTGCGTCGCTCCGGCCCTCACTGTTATTTGGAATTGATTGACAAAGATCCGGATACGGGACAACCCGTCGCACGCGCACGCGCAACCATCTGGGCGTCGCGGTACATGGTCATCGACTCTGAATTCCGCCGCGCCACCGGCTCTCCGCTCGCATCGGGCATCAAGATCATGGTGAAATGCTCGGTGAATTATCATCCGCTTTACGGACTCTCGCTTAACATCACCGATGTCAATCCGGAATTCACGCTAGGCGACCTCCTGCGGCGGCGACGCGAACTGATCGACCGCCTCACGCGGGAAGGAATAATCGAACTCAACCGCCGTCTCGTATGGGCTGTACCGCCCACGCGCATAGCTGTAATAAGTGCCCCCGGAGCTGCCGGGTACGGCGATTTCATCAATCAGCTTTATACGAATCCGGCCCGACTTCGGTTCACCACCGAACTGTTTCCGGCGGTGATGCAGGGAGAACACTGCGCCGAATCCGTCGTTGACGCTCTGGGACGCATAGCCGCCCGTTCCGAAGAATTCGACGGGGTGGTGATAATACGTGGCGGCGGAGCCACAGGCGACCTCGCCGCATTTGACGACTATGCTCTTGCAGCACACATCGCCATGTTCCCCCTGCCGGTGATGATCGGCATAGGGCACGAACGCGACATCACCCTGCTCGACTACGTTGCCAATCAGCGCGTAAAGACTCCCACGGCCGCCGCCGAATGGCTCATAAGCCGCGGGACGGAGGCTCTGGAACGCGTCCGTGTGCTCGGTGCCGCATTGTTCGATACGGTCAATTCAGCCATACAACGCTCCCACCGCAGGCTTGAGAACATCGCCGGCAGTCTGCCCGCACTGGCGCAGGGCGTGCTTCTGCGAGCCTCACAGCGTGTGGGGCCGTCCGTGTCGCAGACCATCGAAATGGCCGTGACAAATGCTGTCCGCCACCGCAAGGAGCGCCTTACGGCTCTCGCAGCCCTGGTCGACACACTAAGTCCCGAGGCCACACTGCGTCGCGGATTCTCCATAACCCGGCTTAATGGGCGTGCTATTTCCGATTCTGCCGAAACAACCTCGGGCGATACAATACAGACCACACTTGCCACAGGCACCATAACCTCAATTGTAAAATAAGCAATCACACCATATATGTCCTACTCCGAATCACTCGCCGAACTTGAAAAAATCGTGGCCGAACTGCGCTCCGACTCCTGCGACGTAGACACTCTGGTAGCACGCACCACACGTGCGGCCGAACTCCTTGACCTATGCCGCAAGAGCCTTACAGCCACCGAGGACGAGCTACGCCGTGTGCTTGAAACACTTCAGAATCCCGAATCATGAAACAATATCTCGACCTGCTGTCCCACATCCTGGAGCACGGCACAGACAAAAGCGACCGAACCGGAACCGGTACCCGCTCGGTGTTCGGCTATCAGATGCGCTTCGACCTCGCCGACGGATTTCCTTTGGTAACCACCAAGAAACTGCATCTCAAAAGCATTATTCATGAACTTCTGTGGTTTCTGAAAGGTGACACCAACGTGCGTTACCTTCAGGAAAACGGAGTGCGGATATGGAACGAATGGGCCGACGCCGACGGCAATCTCGGCCCGGTCTACGGGGCACAGTGGCGTTCGTGGCCTGACTATCGCGGCGGTTTCATCGACCAGATCGCCGCGGCGGTGGATCAGATAAAGAATAACCCCGATTCACGCCGCATAATCGTGAGCGCGTGGAACGTCGGTCAGCTCGATGACATGGCTCTCGCTCCATGCCACGCTCTTTTCCAATTCTATGTGGCCGACGGACGTCTGAGCCTCCAGCTCTATCAGCGGAGCGCAGACTGCTTTCTGGGCGTCCCGTTCAATATCGCCTCTTACGCGCTGCTTACAATGATGGTGGCGCAGGTGTGCGGACTCAAGCCGGGCGAATTCATCCACACTCTCGGCGACGCGCATCTCTACCGCAATCATCTCGATCAGGCTCGCCTGCAGCTCACACGCGCCCCGCGGCCACTGCCACGCATGCTGCTTAACCCCGATGTGAAAAATCTCGAGGATTTCCGTTATGAGGACTTCACTCTCGAGGGTTACGACCCGCATCCGCACATCAAAGCCGAAGTGAGCGTATGAGCAGAGTAGAGATCATTGTGGCCGTCGGCCGCGACGGAGCCATAGGACGCCGGGGCGACCTCGCATTCCACATCCGCGAGGATCTGCGCCGATTCAAACAGCTCACCATGGGACATCCCGTCATCATGGGCCGGAAGACTTTCGAATCGCTGCCGAAAGGCGCGCTGCCGGGACGCCGTAACGTAGTCATATCATCAAATCCGGACTACACCGCCGAAGGAGCCGAGGTGGTTCACTCGCTAAAAGAGGCTGTCGAGCTTTGCACCGGCTCAGAAAAGGTGTTCATCATAGGCGGCGGTCAGGTCTACGCTCAGGCCATGCCACTGGCCGAGCGGCTGCATCTTACCCGCATCGACGCGGACACTCCGGATGCTGACACGTTCTTTCCGGAGATCGACTCCGAAACGTGGCATGAGACCGAACGCAGCGAACAGGCCTCAGACCCCTCAGGACTTACTTACCGGTTCATTACTCTGGAGAAAAAATAACGGTATATTCTTTCACTTGTTAACGCCCCGGCATTAACTCAGACCCGGTTCCGCAATATTTGTTAATGCTGAGGACGCATATCGCCGAGAGATTTTTGTCTTGAGATGAAGGAACGTAGCCGTAGCTACGTGACTGAAGAACAAGGCAAAAAGCGCCGGCGAGATGCGG
>CAMWNG010000022.1 GCA_947175575.1 uncultured Bacteroidales bacterium
TTGCAATCAGTTGTAGATGGTCTATAGTGTCTTTACCTGACCTGAGTAGTTACCAATAATGTCAATATACCACCTTGACGGATACGCCGTCGGCTGTTACTACCGCGGCTCCGTGGCCTTCGGGCAGGGCGATGCGGCTTCCGGCTCCCTTTGCAAGCACTCGGCCGGCGGGGTCTGTGAGCATGATGGATTCAGCTTCATGTGAAAGGATGGCGTAACCGTCGCAAACCGAAACCATCGGGGATGCGTTTTCGTCAGAAATTTCGGCATCGTCTACGCCCGCACCGGAACCGTAGGTGGCTGTGAGCGAGGATATTTTGACTTGACGCGATGCGTTTTTCTCATCGCTGATTCCGAACGCAATGCGGTAAATTTCTACAGGCCAGATACCGGAATCGGTGGTGTCGACGATATCTGCAAGATTGACAGACAGTCGCAACGGACTGCTGAGGTCGGGGTCATCCCATGTGGTGGATATCGGGTAATTCTGGTTTGCAACGCGTACGTTGATAGTGATGTTGTTCAGCTTGGCTTCGGTAGGTTCGACAGTCATTTCGATCTTTTCGGGACAACCGTAGACCGTGGCAGCCGAGTTCAGAGTAAGTTTGGTGCCGCGGGTACCGGAAACAGTATAGTCCACAATGAAACCTTCGCCGTCTACGGTAAGGGATGCGTCGGAAATGCTCTGTTTATTCAGTTTCCACTTGGCGATATCTTCGGGAGCTACGGCGCGCATGGTTTTGAATTCCGGATTCTGGACTTCGACGTTCTGTGTAAGTTCGAGTGAATTCAAGACACCGATTACTGAGGTGGAACCGTTCTCGACGGCGGTGATTTTGCCTTCGGAATTCACGGCGGCTACGGCGACGTCAGATGAAGTCCATTCGAAAGCCCTGGGGTTAAGCGGAAGTTGATTGTTACCGACCGGTGATGTGAGCAGAATGTTGTAGGGATGAGTGCGGTCGATTATCACTTTGTCATAAGTGAGGGTAGCCTCGGAGGCATCGGTGATGCGAACAGGCACGGTTACCTCGGTATCTCCGAAGTGAGCGGTGAGGGGATGCAGTCCTGTTCCTTTTATGAATATTGTGTGACCGTCTTCAGAGATTTCGCCGAGTTCTTCAGGGCAGGTGAGCGTGAAATCTTTGAAGTCGGGGTCAATGCAAAGTCCGGCAGCGTTGAAGGCTAATATCTGAGGGGTGTAGACGCCCCATTGCGGCAGTACGGGTCGATAGTCATGGAACACGAGTTCGGCGACTTTGGAGTCGGCCGGGGCTTCCAGCACTGCATATATGGAATTTGCGACGGCACGTTCGTGTCCGTCGGAGCAGACATTGCGTATTCCGAGAGCCTCGGTATAAAGTGTGGATGAACCGCCGCCGTCAAGGTTCACACCCTCGTCACAGCCGGTAAACAGCAACATGTCGCCGAGTTCGCCTGTCGTTACGCCGGCAGAGGATGCCGAACGGCCGTCTATAACCATCATCACCAGACGCGAGCCGTCGGCGCTGAATCCGATGCCGGTTCGTGGATGGCGTTGCGATGCGTCGCCGCGTTCGCCTTCGGAATTGAGGTTGACACCGCCACCGATATTTTTCGGATTACCCGAAATCACCACCTCGGGATGAATGGCCTCGCCATCAGGTGTCAGTGTGAGGTTGTCGAGCGTGACAACATCGCCGGGTTTCAGTCCGGCTATGAAATCCTGCGCTGTGCCGCGGCCCAGAAGGACGAATCCGCCGGCGGGCACGGTCATGTCGCCGGTGCGCCCGGGTTCTGAGCTTACGACCAGTCGCCATTTGTCGTCGGCCTTGAATGTTTCGCCTTCAGCAGGCATCGCTGCCACTTCATAACACTGATCGGCAAGCCCGGTCTGGTTTGACGAGCCCCAGAATTTGGATGTGTATAGAGTCACCGCATTGTTTACGGCGTCATTGTTTACGGCGGCGAATTTCACGGAAGCATCGCCACATGTCGCTGTGCCTTTCTGATAATTCAGACGGCAGATGCGCGCTATGCCTTCGCGGTCTATCGAGAACTGGTATGAAGAGTTGGAGGTGCGCATCACCTCGCCGTCGACCGTCATTGCGCAAACGGGTGTGCCCACGATGCCCGATCCGTTAGTAGCATAGCCGCCGGTGAAGTAGAAGTCGCCGTTCGAACCGGCGAAATAATGAGTCGTTTCGGTGGAATGAGTCTGGGCCATCGTGGAGGTGTATCCGGTGCCGGCGAGCATGTCGCGTCCCGAAAGTGCGCGGATACTCACTCCGGGCGTGTTGCGGTCCACGGTGAGATAGAACACCTTGAGACTCAGAGGTCCGGAAAGGCTCAAAGAGGTCTGTGTGGTGCCGGGCCCTACTTTGGCGTGGAATACGGTGTCAACATTGAATTCACGTCCGCCGAGAGTCACGGTAGTCGAGGCCTGCGAGGCCACGTATGCCGCAGCTATGAGCGGAAGAAGCAGAAGTCGTTTCATAGTAATTACAGATTCAAGGATAATTTTTGGCAAAAATACAAAAAAATATTGAGACTGGTGGTATGCCCGTGTGGTTTCGACACAAAAACATATTAATTAAAAATATGAATACCCCGAAGTGGATAAAAGAAAACGGCGCATCGTGGATATGATGTGCCGTGAAGTGTCGTTATGTAATTGTAAGTTATATTTTTCAGAGAGCGATCGCTTTCGTCGTGGTGAACATGTCGCGCAGACGGTCGGTAAGGCCGGCTTCGATGGGCTTGAGGTGAATCGAACTCTTCGGACTCTTGCGGTTCAGGAAGATGATGGATGAATGGAGCACGATGGCCACCCACTCATCAAAGGGTACGAACGCGTGAATATGGCTCAGCGGAATCGAATGGAAAATGGATTTGGGGTCAATGGAACCGATAATCAGCTTATTGGCCTCAAGATCAATGTTGATGTCGTGCATCAGGCCTGCTGCCTCAAAGAGGAAGGCAAAGTCAAGACAATCAATGCTCTTGGCACGCTTGGGGTACTTTTTATATATGGCTGAAATGACTTCTTTAGTGATCATCTTAGGACAGATTTTCAGATTCGATAGAGATACTTAAAACTGGAATGAGGCGCGTTATCGTCCATTCACTATTTAGAACAAAGTGGTTTTAGGAAAGTTCAGCCGATGATAAAAAGTTTTTCAAAAAAATTATCGCGTGGCAGTGAAGGATATTTTTTTGAAGAGAAAAATTGGCACACTTGCCGCCAGAACCATACCGAGGAGGGTGAAAAGACACACCATGCCGTTGGACGCGAAAAGATAGAAATATTTGTCATAGGTGGCTTGAGCGGGGTGCAGCACGCAGACGGCGAGGGCACCGAAACAGCGGTAGGCGTACATGCCCGGAATCATCGGGAGCAGAGCCGGATAGAGGCATGTCTCGGCCGGCATGCGGGCTATCGGTGAACACAGCACCGCGAGAATACCTACGACCAGTGAGGCGAGGGTGGTGGCGGCTACAATTCCAGACAAGCCCGGGAAAATTTCCTGATGCTGCAGGAGAAAACGAGTGGAGTGGCCTGCGGCCGCAATCAGCGCACACCAGATATACGCCTGCCGTGGAGGCCGGCTGATTGCTGCGAATCCTACGGCTGCTACAGCCGCGAAAAAGCCGTCCTGAAGGAGCTGAAGGGTCAGTGATGCGTCCATGGGTCAGAACATGCTTATTTTCATCAACGCCATGCCGATGCATAATCCCAGAGAGAGGCAGCCGGTGAGTATAACCGCATCGAGAAATCGGGAAAACGCACAGATATAATGTCGGTTGAAGAGGTCGCTGAACGAGTTGATGAATGGAATACCCGGAACGAGATATAAAATAGATGTGCCGACGGCGAGGGCAGGCGTGCCGCTTATGGCGAACAGATAGTCGCCAGCGGCGAGGATGCTGCTTACGGCGGCGCACGCGATAACCGTCAGTCGTACGTCGATGTGGTGACACAGCATGGTGAGTTTTAGGAAATACCCGCAGAATGTGCTCACGGCCACTATGAGCATGGCAGCGATGTCTCCTCCGAACAGACGGCAGAATGCGGCGTTGGCTGCCGCAACGGCCAGCATCAGAAGGATGTCGTTTTGCTTGGGAACGCGGATTATGCGTCTGTAAAGTGCGACTGCATCACTGAAATCCACCTTTCCGTCGGCTACTTTCCACGAGAGATTGCTCAACCGGGTGTTTACGGCGAAGTTGATCGGCACGGGCGGGACAGAGACGGTGACTGTGTTTGTCTCCTGAGATGCAATGTCGCGCAGGGTGAGGTGGATATGGCGCGGCAGGGTGAACAGATCAGCCTCGTAGCCCCACACGCGAGCCATACGGTTGACATTCATTTCAAGCCGCATGGTCGTGGCACCGCATCCCAGCAGATATGCGGAATATTCTGCGAGGAAGCGGGTTGTGTCATTAATTCCGGCTCGTTCACATAGAATCGTCGGAGTACATGTCGTCGCCGGGGACGAAGAATTCATCAGAGTCGCGTCCAATTTCAATCAGTTTATGGTTGTGCCGCAGGCCGAACCGGAGGGTGTGGTATAGATGGACTATTGCCGTCACCGCCAGTAGGGTCACAACGGCTGACCATGTTATCAGAGGAATGTTCATTACTTGAATCAGGTTAGAGAATGCAATTGTTCATGTTAGTTTCAGATGCCCATCAGATCGCGATAAATATCAAGGGCGGATGCGATTTCTTCCTTGGTCGCGGGCACCTCGATCTTCGGCTTGCCGACCTCTTCCAGCAGCGTGAACGCCACAGTGTCAGGGGTGAGGTTCTTCTTATCTTTGAGCATGGCCTGATAGAGGAAGTCGTAGTCGTCGCATGTGAAAGCGAACGCATTGTAGTTCTTGCGCACGTAGTCGGCGAACTTTTGCAGTGTTTCGGAGGGGAATCCGAGTTTCATGTGGCTGAGTACGAGTGCTGCCACGCAGCCCTGAGCTACGGCGAATCCGTGAGGAATGGGCGACTGGCGTTTCAGTGCGAGAGTTTCGAATGCGTGTCCGAAAGTGTGTCCGAGATTAAGGACCTTACGGTAGCCCGATTCGTTGAAGTCGGCTTCTACGACGCGCTGTTTCACCTGCACTGATGTCTCGATCAGGCTCAGGAGGCGCTCTGCGTCAAATATAGGATACACCACACTGTAGGCGAGCAACTTATTGAGCTCTTCGTCGCTTTCGAGGAGTCCGTGCTTGAGCATCTCGGCATAGCCTGACAGGAGTTCCTGCTGTGAGAGTGTGTTGAAAAAGTCAGAGGTGATGACAGAAGCGATGGGTTCGGTGAAGGTGCCGATCTCGTTCTTGTAACCGTTGTAGTTGATGCCGGTTTTGCCGCCGATGGCAGCGTCTACGGCTCCGAGCACGGTGGTCGGTACGTTGATCACGCGCAGACCGCGTTTATATGTTGCTGCCGCAAAACCTCCGAGGTCGGTGACCACACCGCCGCCCACATTTATCACAACTGACGAACGTGTGGCGTTGTTGTTGTGGAGCTCTTTCCAGATGGTGTGCGTGTTCTCAAGAGTCTTTTCCGCATCGCCGGCCTTGACGGTTATCACGGTGGCGTCCTGGACGGCCTTACTCTGTTCCTTTAATACCGGCAACACATATTGAGCTGTATTTACGTCAACAATAACGAAAATCTGCGGCGCGCCGAGCTGGCTCACGAGGTCATCTATCGCGTCTCCTACCAGGGTAGTGAATATAACTTTTTGATTCATAGCGGCTAATAGTAAATTCTATATTATAGTTTACTATTATAACAAATCAAAAACGTGTTTTGTGCAGTCGGGCATTGAATTATATACAATATCCGCGCCGGTCTGTTCCAATGCCTCGCGGGGCATGGGGCCTGTAACCACTCCGACAGTGAATATCCCGGCGCGTACGGCGGAGGTGGTTCCGAGTGGTGCGTTGTCGAAGGCTACGGCTTCGTCGGCTCGCACTCCGGCCAGCTCGAGTCCTTTAAGGAATGGTTCGGGATGAGGCTTTCCGCGAGTTACCGACGCTGCCGTGACACATCTCTCTGCCGGGAACGCGCCCGGAAAATCATGTTGCAGGCGCTCGATAAGACTTGCCTGACCGGAGCCTGTCACCAGTACGGTTATTACTCCCCGGTGTTGCATTTCCTCCACAAGCTCGAGCGCGCCGGGCATGATGCCGGCGGCAGGTAATTCGGAGAAATACCGGCTTTTGATGGCGTAAAGGTCGCGTTTTTCGTCATCGGTGGCCGGACGCCCGTGTGTGCGGCGGATAAGCATGTCGATAATCGCAGCGCCTGTAGCTCCTTCATGCAGGAAGAATTCTTCCGGAGCGGCCTCAAGACCCTGCTCCTCGCACATGCGCATCCACGCGCGAGCGTGATTGGGCATGGAATCATATAAGGTGCCGTCCATATCGAACAGGGCGGCGCGAAGTGTCGCTATCTTCTTCATTTTATTTTTTGTGTCTTTTGACCTTTGACTGCGCAGAGTCTCTGGGAGCCGGTGCCGGAATCAGACCTTCGCGGATAAACACAAGAGAGTCGGCATGCGATATGGTGTCTGCGTTCAGGTCGATGTCGCCCGAAGTGGGAATACGCGCCAGATTGATTTGTGCGAACCGGGAATTTGCGACACCGCGGCTGAAAGCGTCGCGCAGACTGTTGACGAGGTTGACGCGCACGGTGTCGGCCATGCTCTGGGCACGTACCACCTGATTTTCTGACATTCGGGCTTTCCCGAGCCGGATTTTATGATGGCGCGGGTTTCCCGATATGTTGATACCGAAACGGAATGGAAGCGGCGAGCGCAGCACAGCGATGTGATAATTGAAATTCATGGCCAGGTCGTTGTGTCCCTCAAGTCCGAGCTGATAACGGTCTATGTTGAAAATCAACGGATAAAGTTCGAGCATATTGTCGCGTACGGTCAGCTCTACGTTAAGGTTGCGGATGACATTGTCGTGTCTGTTCTTGAACCGGAGCCATTTCCCGATATGGCTGTATGTTTCCGGATCGATGAGCACCAGAGAGTCGCCGCGCAGGCTTACGGCCGCTGTGAGGGTGGGAAGCAGCAGGTTCATGCCGCGGTCAAGGCGGCACGTGGCGGCGATGTCAGCGTCAATTATGCCTCGGAAGTCGCGCAGCACGGGCATGATAGAGTCAAGTGTGGGCATAAGGGTGATGAATCGTTCGAGGTTGAAACGATCTACCTCAAGCCCGAATCCGAATTTCAGTGAGTCGACAGCCGGAGCAGCATATAGAGCCGAAAAGTTTACGGACCCCATTTCAGATGACGCATTCAGGTCGTTTAGGCTCACTGCCCCGTCGGCTGCGAGAATTTCGCCTTGAAGATCCCTGAAACGCATGTCGGAATAGAGCATATTCGCTACCCGCAGGTCGAATATGGCATCAATGTTCCGGGGTATGAGCAGCGGGGCCATGGAATCGGGCGAATCGGCCACGATTCTGCCCATTTCGCGTTCGAAGTCGGCATCGGATGCATCCTCGAGAGCCATCAGAGAATCAATGTTGAATTTCCGGTGATGATGACTCCGGCTTTTACCTTCGGCGTAGGCTGATCCGCGGAACGAAGCACCGGCCAGTTCGTTGAGGTCGATGGTGTCGCTGGCCAGACTGAAATTGAGCTTCAGCGGCGACCGGAACCCCTCTGAGGTGAGCGCCCGTGCCAGATTGCTTACGCGTCCGGACATCTGGATGTCCGACCCGCCTACCTTATAACGGATGTTCTCCATTATGATGGTGTCATTGTTGAAGGTCACGTTGAAGTCGCGCATGCGGTTGCGCAGCGGGAAGTATGGCGTGTAGAGACCTCCGCGCCGGCTTTTCAGCGAACCTTTGAGACGCCAGTCGGTGAGCAAGGCACGCAGCAGCTTGCTTGTGCCCCAGTACATTATCTCTTCGGTGGAGTCGGTCATCTCAGGGTGGATGCGCGGATATTTCCCTTTAGGTTTGTCGTGCACCACCCGGATGGCGTGGGCGTAGACCTGTTCGGGCGGAAGGTCGGGATGCGCGTGGCTGATGGCGGCAGCCGCTTTGCGCACTTTATGTTTTTTGCCGTGCGGCGGCAGCATATGTGCTGTGGTGTGGAGTGTCGAACCGCTGAGCATGAATCGCATGTCCGGCGTACCGGTCGACAGACGCGCTATGTCCATGTCAAGGCCTATAAGGGGCAGGCGGGCGTGGTCGCGGTAGCGTTGCATGCTCAGCCGGCCGTGGGCGTCGCGCAGCATCACAGTTATGGAGTCGCCCAGCACCACAAGGCTGAATTTCCCAATTTTAAGATCGCCACCCATAGGCACTACAAGAGTTGTGTCAGCCGACGGCCGGCGGTTGCTTACTCCGGCTCCGAGAGCGAAGTCTTTGAGTTCGATCGAATAGTTCTGATGGAGTATATCCGCGGAGTCGATTTTGACTTTGGCAACCAGCAGAGAGTCAATTCCCTGATAACCGTCAGTGCCGAGACGTATGTCGGCGTCGTGGGCATACACCATGTTGACGGTGTCTGATGACAGGAAATATAATTCTTTGGTGTGAATATCGCCTCGCGCTTTTAATCGGTGAAATTCGTTGGGAGTGAGCATCGAGGGGCGGCCTTCGAATTCGAGTTCCACATCGATCTTGCCCGATAGATAGCCGTTAATCATGTCCAGCACGCGCGATGGCAGCCGGCTGAGGTCGGTGTGGCCGCTCACATGCCCGCGCACCAGGGCATCAGCTGCCACCTCAGTGGCATGTGCGTTCACGACAAGGTCAGTGGCAGGGCCGGAAGCTTTGAAATCTGAAATTTCGAATGACGCGGCATTGAGATCGTTGCCTACGAGTGAGGCAAGCAGCGAGCCGCTCACATCCGTAAGCTCGGCTTGTCCGTAACGGACCTTGCCGGGAGTGATGTCGATGCGGATGTCTGCATGAGGGAGCGAGTCGGTCGTAAGATTGAACGGTGCCGTGCTCCGTGCTTCGAAGGTCACACCTACAGTGGTGGAAAATTCTTCGGGACTCATCTTGTACAGTGAAAGGAGTGAGTCAGGCACGAGCGACAGCAGGTTGTCGACACCTACGCGTCCCATGTGCAGCGCGTAATCGCTAACGGTGATGTCATGCCCGAAATTCACCCGTGCGTCAACAGCGGCTTCGATGAAATCAGCCCTGAATTTAAAACTGTTGAACACCACTTCGGACGGATTTTCGGGATTCCAGCCTATTCCGCCGTCGATGCCGAAACTTACTTGTCCGAGATTATAGGCGTTGAGCTGTGACCCGGCTACGTTTCCGCCGAGATTCACAGCGTAAAGCGGCTCGGATGTGCTGCTTATGCTTAATGATTGCAGCGCTATGTCGAAGTGCTGATGTGTGGCGAGGTTGGAGAAACGCAGGGGCTTGGGGCGTGTCAGGGCGAACCTGTTGATGCTTATGTGAGGCACTTTTACGGCGGTTTTGACGGTGTCCGGAGCCGGGGTATAGATCCAATAGTTAGTCAGCGAGTCGTTGACTGCCAGAAGATTGACCGAAGGCTCAACAAACTCTACATCATGCAGGCGTATGTTGCCGGTGAGAAGCGCGTCGATGTTGACCCCGCCTTCGAAATGCTTGACAGTGAACAGTGTGTCGCCCCATGCGGGAAATGTTTTCCGCAGGCTGTCCGGCGCATTTTTCACGGCCGATGAAATTACGGTTACGCTGTCGACTGTGAGGTGCAGGAGCGGGAAATCCTTGCCGACCGATAATTCCACTTTTCCGACCGACACCTCGGCATCGAGAAGTTCATTGGCAATCCGCGATACAAGAGGCGTGAGATGTTCGGGTGTGAGAGTTCGGACGGTACACATTATCAATGCCAGCGGAATCAGAATGACGCACATCAGAATCCACAGCGTCAGGCGCAACGCATTGCGCCACAGAGGCGTTTTACGGTCAGGATGCTTCATGGTCGCGGTTGTCATCAGGTTGCGGTCGGGCCGTGATGTGGAAACAACTCTGTTTTGCCTCGTATTTCACATAACAGCGGCCTTCGGCACGCAGATCGTAAAGCACTTCAGCCAACAGGTTCTTCAGATCCTCGAAAGTGCGGTGCGGCTGTTCGGGATCGTCGCAGATAAATTTGGAATAACTGATATCGAATGTCGTTCCGAACATGTGTGTCGACTCTTCTGTGGCATTCACGTTCACGCGACGCAGCTTGCGCACCGAAGCCGGAGTGCGTAGCACGCTGGTCACCTTCATGCGGTATGCGCCACCTCCGCGCGCCTGAAGCGAATCGTTGAATCGGCGGCCGATTTCATGCAGAAGCTCGTCGGCTTCCGGAACAAGATAGCCGAACGAATGGGTTAGATTATCAAGATAAAATTCCTGACAGGACGTTACGGTCACCAGCGGCCGGTCGATGCTGAGTATGGCGGACGATTCTTTCAGAGGGTCGATTCCGAGCGCACGTGCCGCTTCAAGGTGTACATGGTTCGAGTCATTGAACACCTTGCGCAACGGTCCGATCTGACGTATCCGGATGCGTTCGCAGCCCTCATCGGGAGCTTCGGAGCCACGGGATGAGTACGGGTTGGCCGGATTCGCAGGCTCGTTCAGTAATTCGAGCAGCGGGCGAGGTGTTGCGCCATGAGCCGAGGGATCCGACGAATGTCCGCATCCTGTAGCGAGAAGGTATATGAGAATGATTATCGCCGCGTAACTTTTCATGCTCCAAAGTTACGAATTTTTTTCGTGAAAACCGAAGTCTTTCAACGGTCGGTAATCGGAAATTTCAATATCGAATCTTGCGGACGGGTACACGGAGTCCATAACCGAACTGAAGTCGGGGTCTGAAGCTTTAACGGCACGTACCTCGGTTCCTTTGTATGGCACAGCCCAAACGGTGTCGGTGACTGCGAGGGCCGACGCGATGTCATGAGTCGAGAGCAGCACGGATTTGCCCGCGGAGGCTATCCGCGACAGAAGCTCCATGATCTCGAATCTGGCGGATACGTCGAGAAAGGATGTAGGCTCGTCAAGCACCATCACCGCCGTATCCTGCGCTACGGCCCGTGCTATCATGGCTTTTTGTCGTTCGCCGTCGCTTAGAGAAGACACGAAATCATCAGACTTATGGCTCAGGCCTACAGCCTCGAGGGCATGTTCCACGGCCTGACGGTCAGTCTCGGAAAGGCGTCCCATGAAACCGGAGTAGGGGTGTCGGCCGACGGCCACAAGCTCCTTTACCCGCAAACCTCCTCCGCCGGTGCGGTCGGTCAGCACCAGGCTTAGCCTTCGCGCCAGTTCGGCGGGTTTGAGTGAGGTTATCGGTGTCCCGTCAAGCAACACATTGCCTGAGAGAGCCGGCTGATGTCCGGTAAGGGTGCGGAGCAGGGTCGATTTGCCGCTCCCGTTTGCACCGATAAGGACGGTTACACGCCCTGATTCGAGCCGCAGATCAAGATTCGACAGCACGACTCGTGCCCCGTATCCTACGGTGAGATTTTCTGTTGTCATGGCACAATCAGTTGAAATACGCTATCGACCTGCGTTTGATTATTATATAGATTATTATAGGTACGCCTATCACCGGAGTTATGGCGTTGACGGGCAAGATGCCCCACTCTCCGGGCGACACGCTTATCCATTGGCACAGCCCGCCCACCGCGGCTCCGGTGAGAATCGTCGCGGGCAACAGAATCCTGTGGTTGGAGGTTCGGAACGCCAGGCGGCTGATGTGCGGAACTATCAGACCGATGAAGGCTATCGGTCCACACCACGCCGTTACCACGGCCGTCAGCGCGCCCGACACGAGCAGCAGACCGTTGCGCACCATACGGATGTTGACTCCGGCCGACATGGCATACCGTTCGCCCAGTAGCAGAGCGTTCATAGGCTTGACGAACAGCAGCGACACGGCGGTAAGCGACAGTGTGAGCATGGCGTAGACCGGAATCTGACTCAGGCTTACACCGGAGAAGCTTCCGAGGCCCCACATTACATAATTATGCACCCCTTCGCGCGATGAGAAAAAGTTGAGCAGGGCTATGGCCGACGAACTCAGATATCCCAACAGAATACCGACTATGAGTACCATGGTGGCCGAGCGCACTGTTGAGGCCATACCCAAAAGGGCCGCGATAACCAGCACAGCTCCGGCGAGTGCTCCGGCAAGCACGGCCAATTGGCCTCCTGCACCTGCCACGCCTCCCAAGGCCAGCATGACCACCGCAACGCCCAGACTGGCGCCCGTCGACACGCCCAGAATAGAAGGTCCGGCCAGAGGGTTGGAGAAAAGGGTCTGTAACTGTAGCCCGGCAACGGCGAGGGCGGCTCCCGAGAGCAAGGCGGTGAGAACGGCCGGCAGACGTGTTTCCATCACGATATATCTCCACGACGGTCTGATTTCTCCTCCGGTGAGGGCACGCAGCACATCATCGGCGGGAATGTCTGCCGCGCCCGTGAACAGGCATCCGGCAAACACGAATACGATCATCAATGTCAGAAACGCTATCGAGAAAATGGATCTTGACCTGTTCATTTCAAAGGGGTGTAGTAACGGAGACGCAGCGAATCGCCGGCCAGTTCCGGATGGAAAATCATGAGGTAATCTTCGAGGATGCGGTCAGGATGGAGAGCCACGTCGTTGAAATAATCGGTAGTCAGTGTATTGCAGGTCCACACACCGTCGGGCATGGCTGCGAAAGCACCTGCGTGCTTCACCTGCGATTCCAGAGCCTCACGTGAGAGCGGCCCGGCTTCCTTTATCAGCCATATGTTTGCATCGGCTCCGCGTTCAAGCACATTTTCTATTCCCATCGGTATCGATGCGGCAGAACTGTCCGATTCCCATACATAGTTTCCGGCGGCATCGGCTATCAACCTGGCCACATAGCTGCGGCCGCCGGGTACATACCAGATGCCCTGCATCGGTTTTTCCGTTATCACCTTAGGACGGTCAGCCGAGGTCTGCGCCAGTCGGGCCAGATCGTTATATCGGGCGATGGATGAACGTGCGATTGAGTCTGCCTCGGCGCTCCGACCGGTCAGCAAGCCGATAAGTCGCATCCACTCGGCGCGCCCGCGAGGGTCTGTCTCCACATAGTCCGCCATCAGCACCACAGGGAGTCCGGCCTGACGCATTGCGCTTACTGCGCCGCCCGTTTCGTATGGAGAGGCGAATACAAGCTGCGGCTCCGAGTCCAGAATAACTTCAAGCAGCGGAGCCATCGACGATCCTGCATCGGCCACACGTCCTTCAGCCACCATGGCCTTGACCGTGTCGCCATCGGCAAGATATGCGGGGTCGGCCACGGCCTGCAGTCTGTCAAGTATGCCGAGTTCTGACAATGCGGCAGAATATACGCTTGAGAACGATACTATCCCCCCCGCTTCTTCCGGTCGAATTATGATTCGGCCGTCCGGCACCCCTGCCCCGGGATGTTTAGGCACCACATAGCGCGCAAGATACCCATCCTGCCAGGGCACGGACACATCGGCCGTGACATAGTCCGGATAGTCCACCATCACCAGTGCTGAGGCATAGGATGTGATGGTGTCTCCACCGGCGGATGTTTCGTCAACGTGTCCTCCAGAGCCACATCCGGCCAAAACGCTCAGTAACGCGAAAGAGAAAATAAAGGGTTTCATGTCAGTTGATTTTGCAGGAGTTTCGGTCTGATAAGTTTTCGGATAAAAAAACGGACCACGGGGCGGTGAGCCGTCCGGGTCCGTATTTTTTTGTCGAAGTAATAAGTTTATGCTTCGCCCACGGGGGTTACATTGATAAACTTGCGACCGTTACGACCTTCGGTGAACACCACGATGCCGTCGATGAGGGCATAGATGGTGTGATCCTTACCCAGACCTACGTTCAGACCGGGATGGTGTACGGTGCCACGCTGGCGCTTGATGATGTTACCGGCTTTGGCAAACTGACCGCCAAAGATTTTCACACCAAGTCGCTTGCTTTCTGATTCACGTCCGTTCTTCGAACTACCAACGCCTTTTTTATGTGCCATTGTTTCTGAATTTTAGAGGGTTAAGCGACTACGTCTTTGATAATTACTTTGGTGAACTGCTGACGGTGACCGTTTTTGCGACGATAGCCTTTGCGACGTTTCTTCTTGAATACGATTACCTTGTCGCCCTTTACGAGGGGTTCGGCAACTTCACACACAACTTTGGCGCCTTCAACAACAGGTGCGCCTACTTTTACCTGGCCGTCATTGTCCACGAGCAGAACTTTTTCGAATTCTACGGTGTCACCGGCTTTTACCTCGTTGCCGAGGTGGTGAACATACAGGAAGCGGTCCTTTTCAGCTTTGAACTGCTGACCCTGAATTTCTACGATAACGTACATTATAATATTGAATTATAAGAGTTAACCCGCCGGGCGGAACTTGCTCGAAGCTCGCTTTTCGGAGCCCGTTACGGAAAATGCGTGGCAAAGGTACGAAAATTCCCCCGTCCCGCAAAATTTTTCAGCAACTAAAATATTTTATTTTAATGGAATGCGTGGAAAAGCGTCAATATAGGACCCGGGGGTGGCGTTGGTGACGGTGATACCGCGGCTGAATGCGTAGCGCTGCAGGCGGTGATAGGAACTGAAGGCAATGTAGAAGCTGCGGAGGATATCATGGAGGTGATAGCCGCGGTATTCGGTCTCAGACCGTTTGAGTTCCTTGCTTGAGTCGGCATAGAAGTGTGGCTGAACGGATACGACATGGTTTTCGTCGGTGACGCGGATTGTCTCGAGCCACGAATGGTCGGCTCCGACGATGTCTATTTTAGTGAAACCCATGCGAATGGCGCACATTATTGCCGGAATGAGCACGTTGCGCGGGCGCGGCATGGCGAGTCCGGCGCTGAACACGACGCGTTCGAAGAAGTCGAAGCCTTCGATGCCCACAAAGTTGAAGGTAGCCAGTGTAAGTCCGGCGTTCGCGGCCGAAGTGAGTTCGCGAGCCTGCTTGAGCCGTCGGGCCGGCACGAACAGGGTCATGGGCCATGTGGCGTCTGAAATGTTTTTCCATAACGCCTTCACGTTCTCATGCTCCAGACCGGTGAAGAAATGAGGGTCGGCGAGTATGTAATACCGCGGTTGCAGCAGGACGAATTCGGGAGTGTTGGCCATGAAGTTGACCGCCATAGTGTCCTCCGATTTGAGCAACTCGGAATTTTCGGCTATGGTGGTCCGCAACGAGGGTCCGTTGCCCAGTATGATGATACGGCCGGACGCTTGCGGAGTGTTGCGGATTATGCGGCTTCCGGTCGCAATTTTTATAATGCCTTTGAGAGTGTCGCCCAGGCGCGAGGCGAAATCAGAGAGTGTCATCGGCGGTGTAATCATGGGTTTTGAGATAGTCGCAGGCACTCACCGGATTGAACTCCGGAAAGTGTGTCTGAAAGTCGGGCGTGACTACGGAATCGGTTGTGGTCAGCCGGCGCAGATACGGAGGCATAAGCCACCATGCCCAGCGGGGCTTGAGAGTGTAGACGCGACGGTTGTTTATACGGATGGCGAGAGCTTCTATCAATGAGTCCATCATCACGGGTTGGCTGTCTGCCACGATGAAGCGTCCGGGTCTTCCCGCCGCAAGGCGTGCGGCCTGCCCGGCTCCGGTGGCGTGAAGGGTGGAGACCATGGCGTCGTTGCCACTGATATGGTAGAGTCTTCCCCGGCCGATGCCTTCGGCCAGTTCTCGTCCGATGCCGTTCATGCCGGTGCCGATCACGGCGTCGGGAGTTATTAACAGGGTGTTGATAACTTTTGAGTCTACGGCGTCGGCTTCTGATTCTCGGACTATCGCCATAGAGGTCTGCGCGTGTGTGTCGGGGTTATCTGTGACGGTGTAACTATCGGATAATGCGGCGATTATATATGGACGTAGAAATTCAAGCCCGGGAGTATGGAGATAGATGACAGGGAGCTGCATGGGGTGTTGATAACTTTATCGGATATGTTGATAACTTCAAATATAACGGCGCAAGGCGTGCACATATTTTTTCAGAAGGGTAAATACGCTCCCGTCGATTCCGTTGGCTTTCATGATACGCAATTTTTCAATATTTGCATGCCATAGTATATTTATGAGTTGTTGAGATATTCCGCCAGTGCTCATCTCCACCATGATTTCAGGTAGATATAGCCATCGTACCTCCGGCAGGGAGAACATTCGGAGCCACATGTCCAGATCTCCTGAAATTTTATAATCGGAGGAGTAGTTGCCAACCCGGCGCGCGGTGTCGCGGCTCATATAAAGGGTGGGGTGGGGCGGTGTCACAAGGCTTTTCAGATGCTCGGGACGGAAATTTTCAGAGGAGTAAACCGGACCGCGCTTTCCTGTGCGCGGATTGAAGTATATCAGGTCTCCGTAGATGAAATCGGGTCGTTGATCGCCACTGAAAGCGTCCGCTACATGCGCCAACACTCCGGGATGGGCCAGGCGATCGTTGCCGTGGATAAGACCGATGACATCGCCCGTGGCTGCTGATGTACCCTCGTTGAGCGCGGCATATACACCGTTCCGTCCCGAGCGGATGAACCGTGCTTTCGGAAAGTCGCTGAAAATATCCGGATCCCGGGAACCCTCGAATCCGTCTATGACAAGATGCTCCACATCGGGATGTGTCTGCCGCTCCACGCTTTCAAGGGTAGCGCGGAGCACCGTATCAGGGTCTATTGTAGCAGTGATGAGGGATATTTTCATGACATGAAACGCCCCTGCAGATGATGGCAGATTATCAGTGTGGGAATCATCAGAGCCACGAATACGCCAAGCCATATCCACAGACTGCGGCGTCTGAGGCATCCGGCGAGCACAGCTCCCGCCGCAGGCAAAAGGAGAGGCAGGAACGGCAGGCAGTATCGTGAGATGCGTCCCGTGGTGGCGAAGGCCGTGATTAGAGTGAGAGCCACGCCCCAGTTGACGATAGCCCTTAAGCGCACGGGGGCACGCCACGCGCATGTCCACAGCCAGTAGATAATCAGTGCGCCGGCAAGATACCAGGGATAGGCCACATGAGCCAATGCCATCGACGGGCCGTAATTGGTGTGATATAGAAAATTCCACGGAAACGGCACCAGAAACTGCACCACCACCGCTGCCGGCCACCATATCAGCCGACGCAACAAGGTGAGGTTTTCACCGTCCTCACCGGATCCCATCATCACATCCCAGGCCCGTGTGTTGTCGTGGTCGAAGATCATGTGGGATTGTGTCGGATTTTCTAACACTTCCTGTAAATTTGTGGATATTATGTTGAGAGGAAGCCAAAAGAAGCATACAATTGATATAAGTGCCACACCGATGTAGGCTGCTTGAAGCCGTCGGTCACGTGTATAGAACAGAAAGAAAACTGCACCTATGGCGATCATAAAACCTGCGGTGGAGCGCAGGAAAGTCGACAGCACGATAACGAGAACCATAGCTGCGGCAGACCAAGCCCGAGGCCACCCGCCCCGACGGTTCCACCCCAGCATCAGGAGAGCGGCGATGGCCATAAGCAATGTAACGGGTACATCTTTGAGCAGAGTCATGCTTTGAGCCATAAGATAGCACATACAGGCTCCTGTTATCACAGTGAACCGTGCCGCACGCCTGTCATCTGTAGCAAGATACGCCACCTCGCCCATCGCCGTAAGTGCAAGCCCGTAGAAAAGCACGTTGAACATCAGTGGCACGGCAATGTTCTGGCCGAATACCGCGCATTCCGCGATTATCAGCCAGCTGAACATACGCCAGTGCAACGGGTCAGTTATAGGCCGCCTGTCAAGGTATTCCATAGCATGTCGCCAGTCAAGTTCCATATCGAAATTCTCGAGAAGCGGAGCTGCCAGAGAGCCGCCTTGCGTGAAGAAGTTAATGTTCCATATGACTCCGACCGTTGACAGAGTTACCGCGGTCATCAGCACCGCGACAGTTCCTGCATCGGCCCAGCGGCACCTCTTGCCTGCCAGCGCCATCAGCAGATGTATGGCAAGATATGCGGAAATGACGAATCCGGCCGGAGAGCCGGGCAATACGCACAGAGCCGCACTCACCAACACGGTGCCGGCGCATATCCCTATACCATATGTTTTTAATATACCGTTCACGCCACAAAGTTACTACAAAAACGCACATCCGTCAATAGTTCGCAAAAATTTATACATCTCAAGCTCATAAAGATCTGATAACCGGTTTTACCACTATGGCATATGCTTGGTAGATGTTGAAAGTCAGGCCTGAATTCTGTGTTTGGTCAAGCAGGTTGGCCTTTGTAAGAAATTTTCTCATAAAATAGACTCGGCATAAGGGAAATTTTATTATCTTTGCGGTGTTAAATTATGTAATGGATATGTTGGTTAATTTCACATTCAAGAACTTTAGGTCTTTTCGAAATGAAATGACCTTGAGCATGGAGGCTGCTTCTATTCAAGAATTGTCCGCATCAGTTTTTAATACGTGTGGAGAAGAGCTACTTCCCGTCGCTGTAATGTACGGCCCAAACTCAAGCGGTAAAAGCAATGTGCTTAAAGCGTTGAAGGTGATGCGGGATCTACTACTAAATTCAGTAAAGCTTAATCCCAAAGACAGTCTTGACGCTGAACCATTTTTTCTTGATTTAACTTCGATAGCTGAACCGACATCTTTTGAAATTCAGTTTACACTTAATGCCTCGAAATATCGCTATGGTTTCGACTACACCTATGAAGCGATCATTGCGGAATGGCTTTATGAGAAGAGAGAAGGGGAAAGGGAATTTGAATTATTCCTCCGGAGCGGAAGTGAATTCAAAATTTCCAAAACGCGATTTTCTGAAGGAATAGGAAAACAGGAAGCTACTCCGGCCAACCGATTGTTCGTTTCATTGGTCGCACAACTCAACGGAAAGATTTCACAATCTATTCTCGATTGGTTCTCAAACATTGAATATATGTCCGGAATAGATGGGATCGGGTATGCGGGAAAGACTCTTGAGATGCTTTTTAAGGAGCAGAACGGTTATACAGAAATATCCCGGTTCTTTGAAAAGGCGAATCTCGGATTTATGGAATTGGATGTGAATCTGGAAAATGCAGATGAGAATCGGATGAGTTCGGAGACAGTTCATTGGCTATATGACGTCTATGGGAACAAAGTCGGACTAAGAAGTTTTCCGACAGAGAAGATGGAGTCGGAAGGAACGAAGAAGATCATCGAGATTACCGGTCCGATTTTCGATGCAATCTTAAACGGGAAAATTTTAGTCGTAGATGAACTGGATGCAAAGTTGCATCCATTCCTGACAAGAAAGATCATCGGTCTTTTTATGGATAAAGACATCAACAAGGCCGGTGCACAGCTGATTTTTGCCACCCACGACACTAATTTGCTTAATATTAAGTATCTGCGTCGTGACCAAATCTGGTTTACTGAAAAAGACAAGACAGATTCCACCGAACTTTATTCATTGGTTGAATTTCGAGATGAATCCGGCAAGAAAGTGCGAAATGACAGAAATATCGAGAAAGACTATATAGAAGGACGATATGGAGCGCTTCCTCTTATGAATTGAAAACATGGGACAGCTGCCTAAATCAAAAATTGAGCAACTGAAACGCGAGAAACGGGAGGCCAAGGCCGCAAAAAAGCGTAAGGTTGCGACACGCGACAAGATCGTGAGATTTCTTATTGTCTGTGAGGGGGAACGTACGGAACCAAACTATTTTAAGGAACTGGTAAAGGATAGATATTCCGAAGTACGGTCAGAGGAGATAGTGGGCGAGGGGCGTTCTACCTGTGCTTTGGTTAAAAAGACAGAAGAGATTCAAGAAAAGTTGGAACGTCAGCGTCAACTGAATTTTGATCGCGTATGGGTGGTATTTGACAGAGATGATTTCAACGATTTTAATGAGGCAATCACTATGGCACGACAAAAAGGATACAATGTCGGTTGGACAAATGAAGCTTTCGAGTTGTGGTATCTTCTGCATTTCATATATCTGGATTCTGCTGTTTCACGGGCGCACTATATAGCCAAACTTGAATCCGAGATAAGACGCAATGATGAATATAAGGATTTCAGATATCGTAAGAATGATAAGGGAATTTATGCATTGTTGCAAAAGATAGGCAATGAAAATCATGCCAAGGTCAGAGCCAAGAAACTACGTGGATTCTTTGAGCATTCCCGGGATTATAAAATGCATAAACCGTGTACTACGGTGGATTTGCTCGTCGAAGAACTTGAACATCCAGAAGTTATATTGAACTCTTGGAATAAGTAACGATAAGATAGATATAAAAAATTGCGCCCGGGATTCTTCTGACTGGAAGGAGCCCCGGGCGTATTTTATTATTAAGGTATTGAGATATAGCGGATCAGAATGTCACTGCGAGTTGGCATTGCAGGCGGTTGGCATGCAGGCCTTCACCGTCGAAGCTCTTGCGGTGGCCGTAGTCGTATTCGATTCCGGCCGAAACGAATTTGTTGATATTCCAGATCACGTTGGCTGCCACATAGTCGCCGTAGCGGTATTGTGAGTCTGACACGTCCGCACCTTCCGGCAGCCAGTTTACGAGGTGGCTGTAAGTGAGGTTGGTGGATACCTTGGACGAGAATGCGTAACTGAGGCCGCCGGTGAGTCCGAGAGTCTTGACGGAAGCCATCTTGCCGGGTGTGGTGGCTACGGCATCGAGGCCGAGACCGTTGTCATCCTGAAGATATGATCCGATACCACGGCCGTAAGCTCCGTTGAAGTTTACGCTCAATCCGCCGGCCACTGGAGTCATGCCGGAGAGCTGAACGCCTCCGCCGACGACAGTCTTATTGACGTTATCGACAGTGTTACGATACTGCATTGGTCGGACAAGGCCTGAGAGGCGCACATGCCCCGCACCTTCGTTCCAGGCATATTGCAGATAGAGAGGCACTGCGGGAATACGCTGATTCACCGATATGGCCGTACCGTCTCCGGTCAGAGATGCCGTTGGCGCGTCGATACCGATGGCACCGGAGAAGTTCTTCGTGAAATTCTGTGTCCAATAAGCTGTGAACAAGGTGATGAAGGGGTAACCGTTAGGGCCTTCGAAGTCTATAGTCATAGGTTCGGCTGCGGCATCGGTGAACAGACTGTTGGTGTAACCGGCTGTCAGTCCGCGATAATGGGCATAGAAGTGAAAACAATTGAAAGCATTGTTGTTCCCCATGAAGTTGGCCTTGAAGAACATGCCGATCTGATTGTCAGAACCCGGCATCGCCACGAAGTTCATATATATTGAAGACGATTGCCATCCGAAGCCCGTTCTACTGCCGTTGCCGGGTGTGGAGGGCGTGAGGGCCGAGGGTGTGAACAGCAGAGGTGATGACATATTGTCGCCCCATGTGAAGACACCTTCACCGAGGAACTGGGCACCTATGCCGAGATAGAACTGACCCTCTTTGCCTACAATTGCGAATCGTGGCAGACCATTGTCGTTAGGAGACTGCGGTGCATTTTCCTTAAGGGTTTTCTCGACGGTGCCGGCGTCGGCCTGATCGTTGAGCAGAACGGATGTGACTCCGGACTCCATCGTGCGATTGTCGCGCTGGGCCGAAACGCTGAATGTTGTAGCGGACGCTATGAGCGCTGCAACGAAGAGTGATCGTAGGTACATAATATATAATGTCGGAATATGCGTAACGCGTACGCGGATTAGATGAAATTACCGGAGGAGAACACATGTATAACAATCCTGTAGCAATTTTGATTTTATGGCAACAGATATTTTGACCCGTAAATTTTTTCTGAACTTTATCGGAGAGGAGGCGTTACTATATCATACAGCTCGCCGGAGCGAGGACAGAAAGAACATTTAAATATACTGAAACGTATGCACTCGGTTTCTGTGCTGTTAAGTTTTTTCAGCTTTACTTTACAGGAAACGCGTTGTCCGTTGAAGTAAAGCTAACAACATAACTAACTAAAGATTCACTTTAACTATGGAAAAAACTCTCACCCACTCGCAGATCAAACAGGCCGTGGAAGAAGCCTATAACGAGTGCAAGAATGTAACCGGCGGTCATAATGCCGATTATATTCCGTTCCTGGCAAATGTAGATCCGAATCTGTTCGGTATCAGTCTGACACTCACCGACGGCACTACATTCAACATCGGTGACACCGATTACAAATTCGGCATCGAGTCGGTTTCAAAGGTGCTTACTGCTATTCTGATTCTCAAGCAGCATGGTGCTGATGCCGTTCTGAAACAGATCGGTGCGGATGCCACCGGCCTTCCTTTCAACTCGATTTTCGCCATTCTGCTCGAAAACGATCATCCCTCTACCCCGCTTGTCAACGCCGGCGCCATCACAGCATGCTCGATGGTCGAGCCTAAGGGCGACTCATGGGGCAAATGGGAAGCTATCATCAACAATATCGCGGCCCTCTGCGGCTCTGAGGCACAGGTTCTCGATGAACTTTACCGGTCCGAATCAGAGACCAACTTCAATAATCGCTCGATCGCATGGCTGCTCAAAAACTATAACCGCATATACGATGATGTGGACATGAGCCTTGACCTTTATACACGTCAGTGCTCTGTAGGCATCACATCCTCGCAGCTGGCCATCTGTGCCGGCACCATCGCCAACGGTGGCGTGAACCCCGTGACCAAAGCCGAAGTGTTCGCACGCGAACTCGCCCCGAAGATCACCACCCTGATCTCATCGGTAGGCTTCTATCAGAACACCGGCGACTGGATGTACACATCCGGAATTCCAGCCAAGAGCGGTGTGGGCGGCGGCGTGCTCGGCGTCTATCCCGGCGTGATGGGTGTGGCAGCCTTCGCTCCTCCTTTGGACGAAGCCGGCAACTCCGTCAAGGCTCAGGCTGCCGTGAAAGCCATAATGAAAAAACTCGATCTTGGAGTGTTCAACGGCGACAATGTGACCGTCGTGGCAGACTGAGACGTTTCAACATAATACAATTCCTTAATTAATCCAAGTAATCTGTCGGCGACACATTCATGATCCGCTATGGTTCATGAATGTCGCCCCGGCCTAAAAAATTCAAGTTATGCAAGTCAAAACAGGTAAAGGCACCATATCGATGATGGTGGTGCTCGCAATTTGGTCGTTGTCGCTTGCAGTTGACCTTCCGGGCCTGGCTGTAACCCCTATCGAGGGACAACTACACTCCATTTTCCACGATGCTACTGATTTCAAGATTCAGCTGCTCACCGTACTTCCTAACCTCGTAATCATTCCTTTCGTGCTGCTTTCGGGTAAATTGTCCGAATCGCGTCACAAGATCGCCGTTATCGTCGCAGGTACGGTAATGTATATAGCCGCAGGCGCGCTGTCGATATTCTCCGGCTCGCTGAACATGCTGATCCTCCTGAGCTGTCTGCTCGGTGCGGGCTGCGGTCTGATTCTCCCGTTCTCCACCGGTCTTATCGCCGATGTGTTCACAGGCAAATACCGCATGAAACAGATGGGTATCATCTCAGCTATCGGTAATGTGGCTCTGGTTGTCGCCACTTTCGTGGTGGGCTTCCTCGCCGCCAAGAGCTGGCACCTCCCCTTCCTGGTGTACCTCCTGCCGCTGGTATCTCTGATCCTTATCCCGTTCCTGCGTAAGATTCCGCAGAGCGATTATGCTCAGACTCCCGCAACCGCTTCGACCGACACCACCACAGCTACGGCTACGGCTACAGCCTCCACGACCGATGCCTCTAAAGCAGCCGCAACCGTTCCCGCAGTGGATGCCGACGGCTTCTCCACCAAAGGACAGACTGTTAAAGGCGGTTTCTACATCGGACGAACGATATGGCTTCTTCTGGCCTACTTCTTCTTCGTGTTCGCCACATGTATCCCTTCATACTATCTGCCTAACATCAGTTGGATCAATGCCGAGGCTGCATCTACCATGACATCGGTGTTCTATCTGGCCATGTTCGTCATCGGTCTGGCTCTGACTCCCTGTATGAAGTTCCTGCGCAAGACCACATTCATCGTGGCCACCGCAATGATCGTAGGCGGTTTCGCACTCTTTGTGTTCACTCATTCGTTCGTGATTTATGTGATCGCCGCAGCCCTCACCGGTCTCGGTAACGGTATCGCCCAGCCTATCTTCTACACCAAGGCTACCGAGGTTGTAACATCCGACAGCAAGTCGACCCTCTCGTTGGCATACCTTCAGGTCGCCAACTATGTGGCCATCTCACTTGTGCCTGTGATCATCAATGCCGCACGCGCCATCTTCCATCAGCCTACAAGCACCCTGTTCCCCTTCGTATTCGTGGGCATCGCAACAGCAGTAGTTCTGGTATTCGTAATCATCCGTTCTCGTCACTTCGTATTCGGCATGAGCAAGAACTATTTCTGATCACTGCTAATAACTAACATAATACTCCCCTCTAAAAACTGACAACTATGTCTGAAAACGCAAACAAACCCAAAATTCTTATAATCTATACCGGTGGTACGATCGGTATGGTGGAGACTCCTAACGGACTCCAACCCTTCGACTTCTCACATCTGATGGACAATGTGCCCAAAGTGGGCCAGCTCGGCTATGACATCCAGAGCGTGCAGTTCCCGCAGCCGATCGACTCTTCGAACATGAATCCCACATACTGGAATCAGATCGTGAAAGACATCGCCGACCGCTATGACGAATTCGACGGATTCGTGGTGCTCCACGGCACAGACACTATGGCGTACACCGCCTCGGCCCTGGCCTTCATGCTCCGCAACCTGCGCAAGCCTGTAGTCATCACCGGTTCACAGCTTCCTATCGGCGACACCCGCGAGGACGGCACTGAAAACCTCATATCCGCTCTGCAGGTAGCAGCCGCCAAGGATGAGAACGGCGACCCGATGATTCAGGAGGTCGTGATTTCCTTCCAGGACTATATCGTGCGCGGATGCCGTTCCACGAAGTTCACCTCTACCGGTTTCCATGCCTTCAAGAGCTTCAACTACCCCAATCTGGGCACCATCGACCTCCACATCGACTATGCGAAGCCCTATCTGATGCGCCACTCTACCGCTCTGCCCCTTGATCCTTTCTACTCGATGGATCCGAACCTTCTGGTTCTGTGGCTCTATCCCGGCATCACCGAGGATGTAGTGAAGGCACAGCTCGCCACACCCGGCATCAAGGCTGTAGTGCTCCGCACATTCGGTGCCGGCAATGCCCCCACCGAACAGTGGTTCCTCGATGCCCTGACCGACGCGGTCAGTCGCGGTCTGATCATCTATAATGTCACCCAATGTCTCAACGGCGGTGACGAACAGAAACGATATTATACCGGCGACATGCTCGCCAAAGCAGGTGTAATCACCGGCTACGATATCACTGTCGAGGCTGCCGTCACCAAACTGATGTTCCTGCTCGGCAGCGGACTCAGCGCCGATGAGATCAAGCAGTATCTCACCACCTCTATCGTGGGCGAGATTACGGTGGATTGAGCCTGATGTGCCGCAAGGCGCGTCTCTAAAGCGAACAGGCTCCCGAGTTTTCGGGAGCCTGTTCGCTTTATGAAAAATGCAACTACTCTCACGAGCAATTGCATCTCTAACCTATGATTCACTTATAGTCAATCGGGGAGGATTGACCGATACAAAGTTAATAATGTTTTATGGTACAGAAAAATACGGAGGTGATAATTAACAAATTTTAGCAACCTCCGCACTCATTCCGCACCCGTATCAGCGTTCGTGAGGATGGTATGATTCGATGTGGCGGCGTTTCTTCGCCTCCAGAATTTCATCGACGGCAAAAAATATACCGCTTTCCTCTACATTGCCGAATTCGTCGTTGATGGCTGTCCCGAACATGCGCATAGTGGGCGACAGGGTCATATAGGCATGCACCAGCGGTGGAATTGTGTCGCCGTGGGCGCGCACTGCATTGTTCAGTATCATGTAGTCCTCATGATAGTCCTTGCCTGTGAACACTCCGGCCATCTCAGCCGGGTCGCTCGTGTATGGCAGGGGAGTTATGGGTGTCACGAGATGATCGGGGTCGGGGAAATGTTTGTTGAGGAAGTAGAGAATGAGGTCGCGGCAGCGTTCGGTGTAGTTCGGATACATCGTGACCTTGCCGAAGAGGTATTTGATTTCGGAATTTTCCACAGTGAGGCTGCCCAGACCGTCCCACAGGTTGTCAAGGGCGTAGAGGGCCTTGGCACCCGCGCGCGACGACTGGTATTCCGGCCGCACGAACGAGCGTCCAAGTTCCAGTGTATAGGGCAGATATTCCTTTATGAACCGTTCGGAGAACCGGAACATGTGTCCTGTGGCTATGCGGGGCACACCGTCTGGGTCAAGACGGATGTCCTTGCCGCAGATGTAGCGGTAGCCACCGAGAATGAGCTTGCTGTCCGGGTCCCAGACTATCAGCTGCTTGCATGGCGGAGTCATCGTATCGAATTCATCGATGTCACATTCCTTGCCGGAGCCGCCTCCGGCTGACCGGAAGGCTATCTCGCGCAGACGTCCTATCTCGCGCATCACGTTCGGAGAGTCGTGTGCGTCGAGCACATAAATCTCATTGCCGCCTTTATTGGTGGTGCGGAGGAAATGTTCCGGTGTGAGTTCGGCTTCGATGAGTTCCTGGGGTACGGGATCGATTATCTTACGGTTCATCTTGGTGGATCAGGTTAAAGATAGGTTGTCGACAATCGCGCGTATGCGGCGTGTTTCAGCTCGCGCGTCGCGGTCGAGGGTGTCGGCGGGGATTTTTTCGCCCACCGTGATGGCGAATGTCTTGCCCTGGGCCTTGAACACCTCCGAGGGCAGAAGCACCATCTCGATATTGAATTTTATGCCCAGACGCTCGCGCAGTCTGGCTGTACGGTAAAATTTTCGTGAATTGCAGCCGTCGAAATGGAGCGGAATGATGTCTCGTCCGAATTGTCGTGCCTTCTGTACGAACATCTTGTGCCATTCGAGATCGGCAACACTGCCGTCGCGCAGCCGCGAACACAGGCCGGCAGGGAAAACCACCACCGGACGGTCCGGGTCGGCCATGGCCTCGTCGATGGCGCGCGTGGAATTCCGGCTTTGGGATCCGTGTTTGTTGACGGGCAGGAACACATCGGAGAGCGGTTCGACGGCCATCAGCAGATCATTGACCACGAATCGCGGTTCGACACCGTAATGTCGCGTGAGGAGGTGAATCAGAATCATTCCGTCCAACCCTCCCAGCGGATGGTTGCTGACAAAAATGACATTACGGTCCGCACTGTCGGGCAGTCGTTCAGCATGCCGGATATCGACACGCACGTCAAGATGCCGTATCACGGCCTCGCAGAAATCAGCACCACGGCGCGGATAGGCCACGCGGAGCATTTCGTTGAGGCGGTCCTGGCAGATCACCTTTTCAAGCCTTCCCACGAGCCACCCCGGCACCAACGCGGATTTGCGTCCCAGCTTTGAGGCTACCACTGACCGTAGGTCAATGGTAATCAGCTGCGACTCAGTCTCTTGTTCCTGTTTAGGGTTCGGTTGCATTCGGTGCGCTTTTCTGAAGTTACAAAATTAGTGATTTTTTGTAAATCCGAGACCACTTCGCACCGGAAAAATTTGCTCCGACACGTATATTATGCATATTCTCCGGGTTAAGATGCTCCGCATGTCCGAAAGTCCAGTCATGCAAACGCAACAGCGGCACCCCGGGGAGGGGCGCCGCTGGCATGCGGATTATGCGTGACTATCAGGCGAGGAAGCCGAGGAGCACACCGGCGGCTACTGCCGAACCGATCACACCGGCCACGTTCGGACCCATGGCATGCATGAGCAGATAGTTGCTGGGGTCGTATTCCAGACCGAGGTTGTTGGAGATACGTGCGCTCATAGGCACAGCCGACACGCCGGCGTTGCCGATGAGGGGATTGATCTTCTTGTCTTTGGGAAGCACGAGGTTGAACAGCTTCACGAAGAGCACGCCGCTCGACGATGCTATCACGAATGCCATGAAGCCCAGGAAGAAGATGAAGATGGTCTGCGGGGTGAGGAACTGGGAGGCCTGGGTGGAGGCGCCCACGGTCATGCCCAGCAGGATGGTGACGATGTCGGTCAAGGCGTTGGAAGCGGTCTTGGCCAGACGGGTTGTCACACCACATTCGCGCAGGAGGTTGCCGAAGAAAAGCATGCCGAGCAGGGGCAGGCCGGAGGGAACCACGAAGCAGGTGAGAAGCATGCCCACGATGGGGAAGATGATTTTCTCGTTCTGCGATACGGCGCGGGCGGGTTTCATCTTGATGAGGCGTTCTTTCTTGGTGGTGAACAGACGCATCAACGGGGGCTGGATCACGGGCACGAGAGCCATGTAGGAGTAAGCCGACACGGCGATGGCACCCATGAGGTTCGGAGCCAGCTTCGACGATAGGAAGATGGCGGTGGGACCGTCGGCGCCGCCGATGATTGCGATTGCACCGGCCTGATCGGGCGCGAAGCCGATGGCGAGAGCCACCATATACGCGCCGAAGATGCCGAACTGGGCGGCTGCGCCGATGAGCATCAGCTTGGGATTGGCGATCAGGGCCGAGAAGTCGGTCATGGCGCCGATTCCGAGGAAGATCAGGGGCGGATACCAGCCTGCCGATACACCGTTGTAGAGGATGTTGAGCACGGAGCCTTGTTCGTAGATGCCGATTTCAAGTCCTGCCTCGGTGTTGAAGGGTACGTTACCTATGAGGATACCGAAACCGATGGGCACCAGCAGCATCGGCTCGAAGTTCTTCTTGATCGCAAGCCAGATGAAGAACAGGCCGACGGCAAGCATGATGATGTTGCCCCATTCGGCATTGGCGAAACCTGTCAGTTCCCAGAACTGGCGCAGGTTTTTGAGAAGGAAATCACCGAAATCCATAGTCGAGTGATTAGCCGATGATGATCAGGGGGTTGCCTTCAAGCACAGAGTCGCCGGCGGCCACCAGAATTTCTTTGACTGTTCCGTCAGTGCCGGCATGGATGGCGTTCTCCATCTTCATGGCTTCAAGCAGCAGTACGGTGTCGGCAGCTTTGACGGTGTCGCCTACCTTGACGGGGATAGAGAGCACCACGCCGGGCAGGGGAGCCTTGACAGCTGTGCCGGTGCCGGAAGCGGCGGCCGGTTTGGCGATTACTTTCTCGCCTGTGGATGTACGGGGAGCCGCGCTGGGGCGGGGTGTGCTCACGGGTTTCACTTTGGCAGCCTTGGAGGCTTCGAGTTCAACGTGATAGGCCACACCGTTCACTTCTACTTCCACCTTGTTGTCGTCGAGGTCGCCGATGGTGACGGTGTAGGGGTTGCCGTTGATCTTATATTTGTATTCTTTCATTGCTGTACGTTGTAAACGGGTGATTTACTTGCGCGAGGGAACTTCACGCATGTTATAGATTTTGGAGCTCCAGGGCGAGTAGGCGCGGCGCACCTTGTTGATGGTGAGCACGGTGGACTCGGCGTCGTGGGCGTTGAAGTGCTGTTCGAGGGCCATGGCGATGGCGGCGATTTCCTCGCCTGTGTCGTGACCCACTTCCTTGATGGTTTTCAGCTGCGGAGCTTCGTGTCCGTGCGCGCGGGCTTTGTTGACGCGAGACATGGCCGAGTTGATCTTGCCGATGCCGTAGAAGCAGAGGCAAAGGACAAGCAGGGCCGAGAACACGATGCACATGGCCATGATTGTCATGCCGAAGCCGTTGGCGTCGCGTTCGGCGAAGTCCTGGATCTTCTGGTTGGTGTCGTTGATCACATTGGCACTCGAGGGAGTGATGTAGTCGTCGGCGCCACCGGTGCGCACAGCCCATTCGCCTTTGCCGTCTTCGGAGCGTGCGTAGCTCTGTCCGGCGGTGAGGGCGGCGGGCACGATGATCTCGTCGATGAGGGTGCGGCCGTCGGCGTCATAGATGCCGATCCAGTTGTCCGCGCCGGGGGTGAGGACGAAATTTGTGTGGAACGTGCCCTTGTTGGGCTCTCCGTCCGTGAAGAAGATCACGTGCTGGCGTTTGGGCATGCGTGTGTTCACGTCGCCCAGGGGCACGGGATACTTCGTCGGATTTGTGGAGTCGTTGGTCAGATAGATGCTTGAGATTTCGATGGGAGCGAAGTTGGTGTTGAAAATTTCGATCCAGCCGTGGTGAGCGCCGTATTCGTCGGCGATGCCCTCGGCGGTGTTCTCCACCATTACTTCGTTGAGGCGCAGGGCGCCGCGGCTCTGGGCCGTGGCGGCTGCGCAGCACATCATCCCCGCCGCAAGCATCAGAATGAATTGTTTTTTCATGTCTTGTGAGAAATGTGCGGTGAAAGGGATGAGATTACAGAGGAATGTTGCCGTGCTTCTTGGCGGGGTTGGTCACCTTCTTGGTAGCGAGCTGCTGCAGGGCGCGGATCACGCGGAAACGGGTGTTGC